>JAFGPJ010000177.1 GCA_016936275.1 Sedimentisphaerales bacterium | reverse complement strand
TTCAAAGCCGCTCAATAGCGCTATTAACGAGTTTACTCAACAGGTATCGACCATCCAATCGGGTAAGCAGCGTCCCGAAACCGATGAGCAGTCAAAACCACTCGACAGCGCTATTAACGAGCTTACTCAGCAGGTTTCGGCTATACGTGAATATGCAGCTTGTCAGCAGAACAGACTGGAAAAGCTTCAGGATGGTTATGACTGGAATATCATAAGGACCTTTTGCCTGCGGGTTATCCGCTGCATTGATAATCTTGAAAGCCGTATTAGTCGCCTCGATGAAGACGACGCCAGGGCGATACATCTTGAGGAAATAAGGGATGAGTTAATCTTTGCTCTGGAGTCAAGTGGTATCGAGCAATTTAGGCCGGAGATAGACAGTGAATATCGGGGACAGGAAAAATTCGCCGAAGCCGTAAAGGACAAGCAGGAAAGCGACAATCCCGAACATGCGGGTAATATTGCAACAGTAATTAGACCAGGATATCAATACTTTATTAACGAGGACAACATCAAAGTGGTTCGCCCTGCTCAGGTTAAACTGTATGCTTGATGATTGAATCGTAAATTGATTCATGATATCCCGAACCACAAAATAGGGGGTGTAATATGACTAATATCGTGGGAATAGATCTCGGCACCACATTCTCGGCACTATCGATTCTGAATGCTATCGGCAAGCCGGAGATAATCCCAAATGCTGATGGTGAAAGACTCACTCCATCCGCGATTTTCTTTGATGAAGAGAATTCCGATATTGTCAGGGTAGGTATCGAAGCTATCAATTCGAGACACCTGAATGTCGAGCGATCTGTTCGCTGGATCAAGCGCCATATGGGAGATGCTAATTATAAAAGAAAAATTGATTCTAAGGAATGGACTCCTGTGGAATTGTCCGCTCTGATTCTGAAAAAGCTCAAGCAGGATTGCTCCATAGAGCATGGCGATATTCGTGATGCCGTTATCTCCGTCCCTGCCCATTTTGATGAAGTCCGTAGAAAAGCAACTATGGAAGCGGGAAAGCAGGCCGGTTTGAATGTAATTGGCATTGTCAACGAGCCTGTGGCCGCTGCTTTGTACTATGCCACCACACGAAAGGTATCGGGAAAAGTGCTGGTTTACGACCTCGGTGGAGGAACATTCGATGTCACTATAATGGAAGTCAACGGACATGATATGAAGATTGTTTGTTCACAGGGTGACCATGCGCTCGGCGGTATCGACTTCGATCAAAAAATACTGGAGATCCTGGAACAAAAGTACAAAGAGAAGTTCAAAGCCGACCTGATCAGTTCCGATGAGGACAGGGCAAAGTTTGAAGATGAAGCTGAGGATATTAAAAAGACTCTGTCCCGGCGAAATGTTGCCAAAAAGATGCTCTACGGCCCGGCGGGCAATATGAAAGTCGAAATAACCCGAGAGATGTTCGAAAAGGCAATTTCCTCCCTAATGGAACGTACGGACATCCTGGTGGAAGTCGCACTCGGCGAGGCAGGGATTGAACCGGCAGGAATTGACAAAGTTCTATTGGTCGGCGGCAGCACCCGAATACCTCTTGTCCAGCAGCGCCTTGAGAAAATGTTCGGCAAGCCGCCCGAGACGGCCGTCAATGTCGATGAATGCGTAGCACTCGGCGCCGCTTTGCATGCAGGACTGACAATGCTAAGAGAAAAACCCGATGCCGTCTCGGCAGGGATTTCCAGCAGCCTGATGGACATAAATCTGACCGACGTTTGCAATCACAGCTACGGTACTATTTGTGCTCCTGTTGATAAAGAAACAGGCAGGCGTGTAATACAAAATCGCATCATTTTGAATAAAAACACACCGCTGCCCTGTGAAACATCTCAGACTTTCTATACGCTCAAGAAGGGGCAGGCGGAGGTTGAGGTGACCATTACTCAGGGAGAAGGCACTGATGCCGAATTCGTAAATAAAATTGCGACGTATAAATTTGAGCTTCCTCCGGACAGGCCGGCGGAATGCCCGATCAATGTCACATATAGCTATGATGTGAACCAGCGAATGCACTGCAAGTTCGAAGACGTGGAGTCGGGAAGAGTGCTCGAGGTCGATCTTAGCCTGGATCAGGATGGCAACATGACTGAGACTAATAAAAAAGAAAAGAAGCGTCAATTTGCATCTGTAGCTAAAGCGAAAGTTGAGTAATAATGTTAACGGGTGTATAGATGAGCAAATTCCTAATTCCAGTTTCGATTATGCTTGCTGCATCCGTGGGTTTACTATTTCCCGGCATTATCGGCCGATTGAGAAATAAAGCTCTCGAATATTGGTCAAAGCTTTTAGAACTGGTTGATGGTAATATATTCAAAGATCTGACGAATCAGCAAAGAAAATTTGGCCGGATCAAAGAATCTTACCAGCCGGTCAATATAAGAGCGTTGAATTGCCGGATCCAATGGACAAAACTGGAAGAAGAAAACAGCATATATGATGCGTTAAGCATCGAAATCTGCGGCTCAATTCATGCTCCTAATGATAATTGTGACACGACTTTGCAGATATCAATAATGGATGTCACGGATGGAGCGGCCAATGCAAAAGTTGTGCAGTCCCGGCTCCCACAATGGTCATCACAAAACGGACCGGATCCATCTGCATTTAGCTTTAATGCCAGACTCGGCAAACTTCCTAACCGGGTCACTACTCTGTCGGACTGGACGTCTATTACACAGATTCGTTTCGATTGGCTCATGTTTCCTCGCAAAGGAAAAAGGCAGTTACAGTTCACCACATCGATTATGTCGGCTGAAGATAATCAGCAGTTGGCCCGGGCTCAATGTGAGTTTACCTGTGAAAATCCCTTCTTCGGATACACAGACCTGCTGGAAAATGGCGAGCGCACAAATATCCTGGCCGTTGCACTTGCATTCGCTGTCAGTGCGGCAGACAATGAACTCTATGACTGCGAGATCGAACTGATAAAAAACTGGGCGAGAGACAATGTCCTGGAAAGTTCCGCATCTGATACGGACGAACGAAAACTCGATAAGGCGCTCGAGAAAACAATCGCCTTTTTCCGCGCGGGCAACAACATCGACACTTACAAAATATGCGATGAAATCGTTACAATTGCTCCTGTAGCTCAGCGATATGATATTCTGGAGCTTTGCCTGTACGTAGCACAGTCAAAAGGCTCGGTTACCACCGAAGAAATAACGTTACTGAAAAACATGGCAGAATGGCTCGGAGTTGATTCTGAAAAATTTCGTATCATGATGGAAAAAGTCCTCCCGGTCGATATGCACCAGGTCAAAAACGTTGAGATCATCCTTGGCATTACTTCGGACATGAGTAAAGAAAGAGTTCGAAAACACCTGAATAAGGAATACAGCAAATGGAACTCACGAGTAACAAATGCTGATCCCGATATTCAAAACCAGGCTGACCAGATGCTCAAGCTGATTGCCGAGGCAAGAAGTCAGTACACAATCCAAGCCCTTACTTCGTAAATAGATTACTGAGAAACAGTTCAGTAATATACTTCAAATCTAAAATCCCATCTTTGCCATATACACCGGCAGAATGTCTGTCGAAACTTAAAGTACTGTTGCGTAAGATTGGCTGATACGTTATCATACCCGCTATGAAAAATGCTGTCAGAATTATTTTAGCAATTGCTGTTATCGTTGCGTTATGCCTGATATTTATAATTGTAACCGGTAAACAACCCGAATCCGGCGAACTGCCGGAAATCACAGAGCCTGTACAGCAGCAAAAAGTTTCGATTGACGAGAAAAGCAATTGGCCTATGTTCAGAGGTGAACGCGGTCTGTTGGGCAGAGCATCGGGAACGCTGCCCGATTCACTCGCGGTCGTCTGGAAATTCAAAACCGACGGTTCTGTTAAATCTTCGCCGGCCATTGTCGATAACCTCGTTTTCATAGGCTCATCGGATGATAATGTTTATGCGATTGACCTGAAAAGTGGGCAACAGGTTTGGACATACAAAACAAACGATGCAATTGAGGCGACACCCTGTGTGGTTGAAGGCTCTGTTTTTGTCGGCTCTCTGGACGGTTTTCTGTACGCTCTAAATGCAAAAGACGGCTCGCTGATGTGGAAGTACGAAACAGAAGGACAGATTCTCGGGGCCGCCAACTGGACGCAAAGCCTGGAAGGTCGGATATGGATACTCGTCGGCAGCTATGACAATAAACTGCATTGTGTCGATTCGACAACCGGAAAAGTCGCCTGGACGTACGAAACGGACAACTACATAAACGGCTCACCTGCGGTCTGTGACCAGAAGGCCGTGTTCGGAGGCTGCGACGCGATGATCCATGTCGTCTCACTAATCGACGGCAGTAAGATGACGGAAATTGACAGCGGCTCTTACATTGCGGCTTCGGCAGCATTTATCGACGGCCAGGTCTATGTTGGCAACTATGACAATGTCTTTATGAGAGCAGATATTGCCACTAGCAAGGTTGTATGGGAATATAAAGAAAGTGATGCCCCGTTTTTCTCCTCACCAGCAGTAGGCGAAAACGTAATTGTCTTCGGAGGGCGTGACGAAAAAGTGCATTGTGTCGGACGCGAAGACGGCAAAGTTGTCTGGACGTTCCAGACGCGGGGTGAAGTTGACAGCTCACCTGTGATATGCGGCGACAAAGTGATAGTAGGCTCGGAAGACGGACGTCTGTACATGATACGGCTGTCGGATGGAAGCAACGTATGGTCCTATGAGATAGGCCAGCCAGTTACTTCATCGCCGGCTATAGCTGGGGGAAGGGTTATTGTTGGCTGTAACGACGGTTATGTTTATGCATTCGGTGCTACGCATTAGAATCTTCTAAATTAAAAGCACGTTGAAACTCATTTTAGATGGAGTTGGAAAAATGGTACTCAAGGCATGGATTATCCCTGCGACGGTGTTCCTTGCTTTAATTGTCTCCGGATTCTCGAACGTGTCAGCACGCGAGATTCATGTGGCAAAAACAGGCAGCGACTCAGCTTTAGGTGGCCAGGATAATCCACTCCTGACCATCAATAAAGCTGCTTCAATCGCCCAGCCGTCAGATATCGTAACGGTTCACGCTGGCACGTATCGCGAATGGGTCAAGCCGCTCCGAGGCGGCACAGGCGAAAACGAACGCATTACATATCATGCTGCAAAGGATGAGAAGGTTTTCATAAAAGGTTCCGAACGTATCACCACATGGACAAATCAAAGCGACGGCGTCTGGAAAGTCGAGTTACCCAACTCTTTTTTCGCCGATTACAATCCCTACGCACTAAACATATCCGGAGGCTGGCTAAATTACGGCAAATGGTATCACCGCGGAGATGTTTATCTCAATGGCGAAGCATTTTACGAAAAACAGACTGCCGAAGAAGTAAAGGAAGCTGAGCAGAGCTGGCATTGCCAGGTTAATAATGAAGTAACTACAATTTGGGCGAATTTCGGCAAGGCAAATCCAAACACGGAACTGGCTGAGATTAACGTTCGCGAAAGCATTTTCATGCCACGAATCACCGGCTTGAAGTACATCACGGTAGATGGTTTTCATTTCATGCACGCGGCAGCAAATTGGGCGCCTCCGGTGTTGGAACTGCAAAAAGGTGCTGTCGGCACACGAATGGGCAAGCACTGGATTATCCAAAATTGTACAATAACAAACGCCCGTTGTGTCGGCATCATTTTAGGACACGCTCCCGGCGTGGATTACGATGATATCGATGCCTTTGGGGACCACATTGTCCGCAACAATATTATCCGACGCTGTGGACAGGCGGGTATCGCCGGTCAGAAAGGAGCGACGCGAAGTCTCATATCAGACAATTTCATTGAGGACACAAATTACCGCAAAGAATTCGGAGGCTGGGAAACTGCTGCTATCAAATTTCATAACAGCGTGGATACGGTAATCAGCGGCAATCTGATTCGCGGCGTGTTTCACCAGCAGCAGGGGGCTTTTGGAATTTGGATCGATTATGCCAACCAGGGAATCAGGATAACACGCAATGTTATTTACGACACACAGGCCGCCACTATTTTTCTGGAAATGAATCATGGTCCGACCCTGGTCGATAACAATATTCTCATAGGAAAAGAAGTACGCAGTAATTCAGAAGCAACGGTCTTTGCCCATAATCTGTTTGTTGATTGTGGTTATAAATATTACCCAGACATAAAACGCCGCTCCGCATATTATACTCCGCATACGACTAAAACGGTCGGGAGAAAAACCGGCACTGCTCAAGATGAAAAGTGGTTCAACAATATATTTACCAGACAAGGTCTTGATGATGTAAAAGATGCTCCTAATTATAAGTCAGATTACAATATTTTTTTAGAAGGTGCCCAAAAAAGTTCCTTCGGTGACGAGCACAGCATCGTTGAATCGTTTGTGACAGGATTTACGATTGAGAATCATCCTTTGGGTGCTACAATCAAGTTTTCTCTGAATGATGTTGTTTCGCGACTGAAAGGCCCGTTGGTTGACGCTGAGCTGGTCGGCGTCTTTTCAACAGTTGGGCAAACTATTGAAGATCGCTTCGGCAATCCCATCAAGGTAGATACCGATATTAACGGCAAAAAGTTTACGGAACCTGTAGCAGGACCAATGTGGGATATTCAATCGGGGAACAATACTCTTGAGTGGAAATTTAATCCAGCACAGTAAATATGTGAATGATTTAACAGTTATAAGGAGTTGATTTATGAACGATTCCATCAATCGACGCGACTGCTTGAGAATGCTTGGCTACTCCGGCCTGGCTGCAGGTTTAGGTACAATCAGCTCTCGGCAACTGTTCGGTCAGGAAGTCGGTGAATCCAGCGGCTTTCAAAGTTCTATCATAGCAACCCACGAGACCGAGAGCAATCGTGGTAGTGCAGTGATTGTCGACGGCAAGGTGATTCAACCTCGCCGCGAGTTGACCATACTGGATAAGACCGATGTCCTGGTGGTTGGTGGAGGTCCTGCCGGCGTTGTTGCTGCTATCGCAGCTAAACGGGTCGGCGTAAATGTGACGTTGGTGGAGCGCTACGGGCACTTTGGCGGCCTTTGGACGGGCGGTCTTGTTCTGCTGGTCCTTGGGCATATTGTCAAGGGTGGCAAGCAAGTCTGCCAGGGAATCGGAGAGGAAATAATGCGTCGATTGGACAAGCTGGATGGTGCGATTATCAACCGTAAAGCCGGTTCTAATCCAACGGTGGATGCCGAAGCCGTAAAATATGTGATGGTTGAGATGATCGAAGAAGCGGGGGTCAAGGTTTTCCTGCACTGCTGGGGAGTCGATGCCGTCATGGACGAAAATGTAGTTCGAGGTGTCGTGTTTGAGAGCAAATCAGGACGTCAGGCGATACTGGCCAAGGTTGTCATTGATGCTACAGGCGACGGCGACGTATTCGCAGCAGCCGGAGCAACATTTGAGCATCGCTCGCATAACGTGGGATTAGTCTCTCGCATCGGGAATTTGGATCGGGTTGACAGAGAAAAAGCTTCCGGCCAGCCCAAACCAAAACACATGGGAAGTCCCACCCCGGTAGCTGGGGTGAACTGGGTAAATATGCACGGGCCGGAAGTGGACGGCTTGGATGTGGCTACGCTCACACGGATGGAAATGAACCACCGCAAGTTCATCTGGAACAACATCCAAAAGACCCGGCAGATACCGGGTTATGAGCGAGTCTATCTGGTCGAAACAGCTCCCCAATTAGGCGTTCGGATAACACGTGTCCTTGACGGTCTGAAGAAGGTGACGCTCGCAGACCTGAAGGCCGGCACAAAGTCTCCGGACGTAGTTGGCGTAGGTGGATCTGAAAATGGAGATCACGGTGAATGGCAAATTCCCTACGGCGCTCTGGTTCCCGTCAAGACTGACAATGTTCTGGCCGCCGGCCGATGTATCTGTGCGGAACTTCGCATGGCAGACCTGGTACGTCTGATTCCAAACTGCTTCGTCACCGGTCATGCTGCCGGAGTAGC
>JAFGPJ010000176.1 GCA_016936275.1 Sedimentisphaerales bacterium | reverse complement strand
GATTTCGTCTCGAACCCGACGATAATGATTTAATGCTTCGTTTTCCGTTTTAGCATTCTCGGCAAGTCTTGGCGGATCATCGAAACCTACGTGTATCAATCTGGTTTTGCCTGGAAAAAACGGGCAATGCTCGTGGGCATTGTCACAAACAGTAACAACAAAATCGAAATCGATATCTTTAACCTCGTCGAGATGTTTGCTTCTGTGTGAAGAGATGTCCACGCCCGCTTCGGCCATGACTTTGACGGCGTTGGGATTAAGGCCGTGAGTTTCTATCCCCGCCGAGTACGGTTCTATGACGTCGCCTTTCAGTTTCTTCGACCAGCCCTCAGCCATCTGGCTCCGGCATGAGTTGCCTGTGCAAAGAAAAAGAACTCGTGATTTTTCTGATTGTTTTTGATTCATTTCTATTTCTGTGTCAGACGAAGGGCCGCCTCAGCGACGCGCTCACCAAGTTTTTTGGCTGATGCGATGCCGAACTCATCCTTCATAATATCATCATTATAGGCGTTCCATAGTGTTGCGCCCTGGTGCGCCGGCGGCTTGCCGCCGATGATCATTACTTCGTGGCAAAGCATTACTGTCTGTATCTGTTCGATGACCAATTCCTGCCCCCCGTTACGATACGCTCCAACCGACAATACGCCTACCGGCTTGTTGGCAAGAAGTAATTTGGGTGAGCGTAGTACGGCTATACGGTCAAGGAACACCTTGCATAATGCACTCATCGAGCGGAAATAACTCGGCGAGCCAATGATAAGACCGTCCGGAACCGGATTCCTGAGCATTGGCAGAACCTTTAGCTCGAAATCATCTTTCGGTAACTCCGCGTCAGTCGGATCGGCCCCACCGCTCCAGACGGAGATATTCATGCCGCCAAGATCCAGTAGTTGAGTCTCTATTTGAGGATCCACCGTTTTTGCGGCTTCAAGGGCTACCTTAATGCTCGTGGCTGTGGTTTTGCCTTTGCGCGGACTGCATGAGACACCGACAATGTTCACTGATTTCTTGTCAGCCGCTCTTGCGGTGCTTGAAGCAAGGGACGCAGCGGCTCCCGCTGCAAATGACGTTGCGATGAATTTCCTTCGGTCCATTTTCTTGTCTCCATATTTAGTTCTGTTACTGATTTGTTTGTTTTACGTACTTCGAATTAACATCTCTGATCGAGGCGTGACATAAATCAGGTACAAACCTCCAAGTCGAACCAGGGCACTCCAGGTCTTCTCTAAAATAACGGCGATTTTGGATTTCTCATTCCAGTTCATATTCCTTGCTCAGAATTTAAAGACTCAGTCTCTACCTGATTATCATTTTTCGCTTCTTTCTTGGAGTATCTTTCCCATTCACTCTTAAAGCAATTACACGCGCAGCCCGGCCACTCAATCCTATTGAAAAACTTGCAGAGCCTACCCAAAATCCCTTTCTGATGTTGCTTATCTTCGGTCGTCATAAATAATCATCCAATCAATTCTATGGGGCGGTATAAATCAGCCAGATACCGCCGAGCAAAACCAGCACACCGCAAATTTTTTTCAAAATTACCGCACCTTTAGACTTCTCGGTCCAATTCATATAACGCTGGACGAGTTCGGTAAAAGTACCCGCAAAAACAATGACCGAGCAATGCCCCACACCATAGGCCAGTAAAAGGATGATTCCATAAAGCAAAGCAGTCGATGCAACCTTAAAGGTGACCGCAAGCATAGGAGCCATATAGGCAAAAGTGCAAGGACCTAATGCAATCCCAAAGGCGAGGCCCAGGATCAGCGCCGCCAACAGGCCTTTGCGTTTCATTCCTACCTGACCCGGGCCCGACCACGGCATTGGAATAACATCCAGCAGGTGAAGTCCAACAACAAAAAAGATTACGGCCACCAGATAGTTTCCGTACCTTCCCACGTCGCCCATCATTCGGCCCGCTGCTGCTGTGATGGCCCCGATGGCCGCAATCGTAATAAGAATGCCGACGGCAAACAGTGTGGAAATAAAGAATGCTCTTTTGGTTGACATCCTGCCCTGCTTGTCGATGAAGCCCACGATAAGAGGGATGCTGGCTAAATGACACGGGCTGAGAAGGATACTCAGGATACCCCACACGAAGGCCGCTGCCAGAGCTATCGCCGGCGTGCCTTCAACGGCATGCGTCAAAGTCGTGAACAGTTTTTCCATCTGCTATTTGACCCCCATTTCCGATAATTTCTTTTCAACCTCTTCCTGTGGGAAGAACCCGGCGTGTCGGAAGAATTCCTTGCCATTCTTGTCAAAGAATATCTGCACTGGAATGGACTGAATACCGTAGCGGGCTCCCAGTATCTGCTCCTGGCCCACATGAACGAAGATGATGTTGATTTTTTCTCCGTTCTTCTCGCTCAAAGCATCCAAAATCGGCTGCATCATATCGCAGGGAATGCAGCCGGATGCACCGAGCTCTACGAGTGTTGGTTTGCCGCTCGCACGGGCCTTGTCAACGGGATTGTCCAGCGACAAAGCCGCCTTGACCTTCAGCCACGGGGCTGAAATCTCTATCCGCATTCTTTTACCGATGGTTCGGATATGCTCATCTATAAATTCTTGCTGTTTCTGTTGGAGCAGGAATTGCTCGATTTGCGGCTTGACCTGCGCTAATGCTGCATCTCCAACCGTTTCTTTATTGCTGTTGTAAAAATCGAGAATTTCTGCATCGCCGACCTCTATTCTCTCAGTTGATTTACGTAAATAATCCTGTATAATTGCCCCTTCTTCTTTATGCGATATATCTGTACCGATTTTTGCTGCCTCAGTCTCTGCCTCATATAAGATTAATTTTGACGTTGCGATTTGTTCCAAAACAAAAATGACATTTTTCCTGAGCTGCGGACGCATTTGCTCCGAAGCCTCGGAGATTTTTTTATCTACATCTTCATCTTTAATAAACATATCACCAGCCTTTAGCAAAACTCCCTCTGGAAGCTCTGAAGTCACGGCATAGATAAAAGCTCCTGTTGTCAAGCCCGGATACAGATCCTTGACTGCCTGGGATTTTGGCGGTGGCGAATAAGGCTTAGTTGTGCTCTCTTCTTCGGGAGCATCATCAGGCTTAACTGGCGAAAGACGCTTGGGTGTGAGCGATTGTAAAGCAGGTTCTGTTAAGTCAATGCCAAGCTCCTTCCACTTTGCAAGGACGTCGTCTTTAGAGTAGAAACCCTCGTGGCGGAAAAGCTCTTTACCGGAAGCGTCATAAAAAATCTGCGTGGGCATTACTCTGATTCGATATTCCGAAGCTGCGCCGGGATATTTGTTCAGGTCAATGAACTGAACAATAGCCTTACCCTGAAGCTCTTTTTTGAGTTCTTCAAGGATGGGCGCCATCAGCCTGCAGGGGATACAAGTGCCTGCTCCTATGTCGATAAGCGCAGGCAGACCTTTGCCGACGAAATTTTCAGGTTTGTATTCCGCCGGCTCACCCCCGACGGCAACCGGGCCGATGGAAACAGCATCTGTGGCCGGCACAGAATCTCTGATGGACTGATTCTGCTTGACGGCAATCACAATAATTACCACGGCAATTAAAGCTACGACAATTCCTATCTTCCCAACCTTGTTCATAAGCGAAACACCTTCCTTTCTGCATACCGACCTGGCCCAACTCACCAGCAGCCATATTCCAGCGGCCGTTGCCATTAGCAACAACGGATTACCTTTTCCGCCACTGCACGGGCACTGAAGTAATAACGCTGGTTCAAATGTTAACATGCAAGTCTAGTGCCCTGTAAAGATTAAACATTTGGGTAGAGTGAGTGCAATTTACATCTGGCATCTTCTACCTTAAATTGCCAGTCCACACCT
>JAFGPJ010000175.1 GCA_016936275.1 Sedimentisphaerales bacterium | reverse complement strand
TGGTCGATGTTCTGCGGGGCGAGCTGGGTTTCGATGGCTTTGTCGTTTCGGATTGGGCGGACATTGATAATCTCTATACCCGCGAGATGGTGGCAAAAGACCAGCGAGAAGCGGTCAAGATGG
Organism: Sedimentisphaerales bacterium; assembly: GCA_016936275.1. Lineage (GTDB taxonomy): Bacteria > Planctomycetota > Phycisphaerae > Sedimentisphaerales > Anaerobacaceae > JAFGPJ01. Next base: position 3,051 of record JAFGPJ010000175.1, on the reverse strand, counting down.
CTGTAATGGCCGGGATTGACATGAGCATGGTTCCTTACAATTACAGCTTTTATGACCATCTTGTTGACCTTGTCAAAACCGGCGAGGTTCCTATGAGCCGTATCGACCAGGCTGTTGCCGACATCCTCCGGGTCAAGTTCCGTCTCGGGCTTTTCGAGAAACCCTATCCGAATAAGCAGCTCAAAGTACAGTTCGCAACCGACGCATCGAGACAGGTAAACCTGCAGGCGGCCAGAGAAGCAATAACACTGCTGAAGAATGAAAATAACATTTTGCCGCTGAGTAAAAACAAGAAGGTCCTTGTAACCGGCCCCAGCGCCAACAAGCTTTCTTTGCTGAACGGCGGCTGGACAATTACCTGGCAAGGGGACAATGAGGCGCTTTATCCGCAGGAAAAATCGACCATCCTTGAGGCGATACAGGGCAAAGTCGGGACAGTTAACGTTGAATATATCGATGGAGTGACATTTGACAAGGAGCTGGACATACCGGCAGCAGTATCGGCTGCGGACCGTGCGGACATAATCGTGGCCTGTATAGGCGAGCCGACATACTGCGAAACGCCCGGCAATATCGATGACTTGACGCTGTCGGCGCCGCAGATTCGCCTCGTGCAGGAGCTTGCCGGAACAGGCAAGCCCATCATTATGGTACTGGTCCAGGGCCGGCCGCGTGTGGTCCGAACAATTGTTGACCATGCCGGCGCTATTCTAACGGCGTATTTACCCGGCATGGAGGGTGGACAGGCAATCGCCGACGTTCTCTTCGGCGATGTCAATCCCAGCGGGAAACTGCCGTTTACGTATCCGAAATATTCAGGCTGGCACGTCTGCTACGACCATAAGAAAAGCGAGGACACGGCGCCCAATAAATTCGATCCGCAGTGGCAGTTCGGGCACGGCTTGTCATATACGACCTTCGAGTACAGCAATCTAAAGCTTGATAAGAAGCAATTGTCACCGGATGACAAGCTGACAGTCATGGTCAATGTCTCCAATACAGGTTCTCGTGAAGGCGCCGAGATTGTACAGCTATACCTGTCGGATATAATCGCAACCGTTACGCCTCCGGTCAAATCGCTCAAACGGTTTACCAAGGTGTTTTTGAAGCCCGGAGAGAAAAAGACAGTAAAATTTGTGCTTGGCTGGGACGATTTCGCGTTCATAGGTCGTCAGAACAAACCCATTGTCGAGCCGGGCGAGTTCAAAGTCAGCCTCGGCGGACTAACCGAGACTTTCGAGATTCATTAGATTGCCTCTCCGGAACTGATGAAAATAATGCTTAAAACCATCGTTTGCCGCTTGCAAAAGCAAAATAATGTTGTATGATACAAGTGTTTTCTCGTTCACCATTTTTCTCCGGAGAAATATAAACGGAACATTTTGATGACCGATACAATTACCGGAATATTGAAAAGTATCCATAAAAGGCAGCTCGCGCTGCGAACGGCCGAACGTTCTTATCGGCCGGGGCCGACCGAGGTGATGGTTCAATCGGATTTGATTCATGGCCATAATCTGAGAGAAGGCATAATCGTAACCGGCCAGATCGAGCGAAAGAAAGGCAAAAGAAAACTTGTGTCCATCGAGTCGATGGGGGGCATGGAACCGGAAGCTTTCAGCAAACGCCCCCGTTTTGCCGATCTGGTGGCGATAGATCCTCACGAACGATTTGACCTGGGCGCTTCCGGCCAGGAGAGCATGCGTATCGTGGACCTTATCGCACCGATAGGCAAGGGCACGCGCCAGTTGATCGTTTCGCCGCCCAAGGCGGGAAAGACCATCCTGCTGGAACAAATCGTCCAGGCGATTCGGCAATGCTCCCCCCAAAGCCGAATCATCGTGCTGCTGGTTGATGAGCGCCCCGAGGAAGTCACCCACTTTCGCAGGGCCGTGGAGGGAGCAGAAGTGGTGCCCAGCACGAGCGACCATAGTGCCGACGATCACGCAGAACTCGCCGAGCTGATGCTCGCCCATATACAAACGGAGCTGGAATGCGGCAGAGAGATTGTCCTGCTGATTGACAGTCTCACTCGAATGGGAAGGGCTTTCAACAACAGAATCCGCAGGCGCAGCGCGCCTCGCCGCCAGACCATGACCGGCGGACTGGAAGCCGGCGTCCTCGAAGTGCCACGCCGATTGTTCGGGCTGGCGCGTAATATCGAAAACGGAGGCTCGGCTACAATCATAGCAACATGCCTGATTAATACCGGCTCTCGAATGGACCAGCTTATTTTCGAAGAATTCAAGGGAACCGGCAACAGCGAAATCGTTCTCGACCGTAATTTGGCCGAGGCCAGAATCTTCCCGGCAATCGACATCCCGGCCAGCGGCACCCGAAAGGAAGCAAAGCTCTACAGCGACGAGGATACCCACGGCCTCGCTACACTCAGGCGTGTTCTGGCCAACTACGATTCCAAGGGAGCAATAGACGCTCTGTTCAAACTTCTCGAAAAATATCCTACGAACAAAGAATTCCTGGAAAGTATGTCCGCCGGCGTATAATTGCATCTTTGCCTGGTTCCAGCACGATATTTCAATGGAACTATCCCCATTATTTGTAATTTTTTTGAAAAAATAGCCATTTTCTCCTTGCTTTATATTTTTGATTGCATTAGAATACATGGTTTCGCTATTTGTGAACAGTAAGCACTTCTTACTCAACTCTAAGTTGCGGAAAATCACGAACAACTGTTGGTGATTGTTCACCATCAGAGCAAAACGTATTAATCCGCCTTTGGCGGATAAACGTTGTCGGGCAAATGAAGGGCCTGGCGACAAAATAATAAGTAATGCAGTTGAACGGTAATATTGAGAAAAAATGGAACAGATTCGTAGAATAAGAAACATTGGCATATCGGCGCATATCGACTCCGGCAAAACAACGCTGAGCGAGAGAATTTTGTATTATACAGGGCGTATTCACCGCATGCAGGAAGTCCATGCCAGCGAAGGCGGGGCAACGATGGATTTCATGGACCTCGAACGCGAGCGCGGCATAACAATAACATCGGCGGCCACCCAGGTCACATGGAAAGACAAGAGCATCAAC
>JAFGPJ010000174.1 GCA_016936275.1 Sedimentisphaerales bacterium | reverse complement strand
GTGTACTTTACAAAAACCTGCTCGGCGGGCTTGTCCAGCACAACATCAGTGTCCCAGTTACATCGCCAGTGATTCGTCCATGTGGGTACGGATGATTTGTATATCTCTTTGAAATCCGCCGGCCGGCCCACCGAATATGCTATACGGTTATCGGTTTTGCTTGCCTGCTGTCCCTGGTAAGTGCGGAAAGTCGCGCCGGCACTGAACCATGCGATCTTCATTCCTGCTGGTGCCGCCAGGTGCAAAATAGCTTCACCTTCGATTCGACGGGTGTGACGCTGCGGATTATAATCTTCCGGCATAGCAATCAGATGTTTTCGCAGGTCTGCTGGATCTGCGGTATTGGGATTTACCAGCATCGGAATCGTGAGAAGGCCGTAGCGATCGCCGATTTCGTATTGGAGATGATTCTTTCCTTTTTTGAGTCTCGGCAGGCTGATAGGCGCGACCTGAACCCAGGTGTCGATGGTGATGGATTTTATTGCCGGGGATGATTCTTTGCCGGACGCCGAGAGTTTCAAAAGAAAGCCATAAGTGCCTTTGACTTTCTGCGTCAGGTCAAGTTTTACTTGTCCACCCGGCTTTATCGTTCCAGCCCTTTCCCACGTTATGCCGTTGTCAAGTGACACTTCCGTGTCAACGGGAAGGAAAGATTCTATTGTTACGACCGAAGCTTCTTTGTCGTCGTTAATGTCATCCAGGTCGTTGATTTTAGCTACGATAATATATGGTGTGAAGACCTCGAAAACGGCTTGGCCTTCGCCTGCTTGTTCCAAGTGCAGACCTTCTTTGCCGGGGACGAGATTATCTACGGTATAAGCACCGTCCGCGAAATCTGTCGACGCTTCTGATAAATCAGGTGCATAATGAAAGAAGCCGTTACCGTGGTTCCATCGTGTGAACTCCCGATGGTTTGGTTTGGCCCCCACAGGCTCGGTCTGGATGAGGTCTTTAATCCATTTGGTCTTGTTGTATCTGGGCAGATGATTCCATCGTCCGCCCTGCGGTTTCCAGAAACGTGTGAATGATTCGCCCTGGCGAAGGTAAAAATCCATCGTATGGCTGCCTTCGAACCAGCGATAATAGTAATTAACCCTGCTGTCACGATAAATCTCGAACACCTTATTTTTATCTTCCTCGTTCGGAAAGAACGGCTCAATCTTAATCGGAGGGTCCGTCCATAGACTTCGATTTCGTTTGGCTTCGTCAAGGCTTGCTGCTATACCATCAGTATCGATTAAAATACCTCTCACATCAAGATCGAAATAATGCCATGCCTGGTCGTACCAGAGTTCCGTTGCACAATGATTCCAAAGTTCGAGGCCGAACGAGCGACCCTGTTCGAAACCTATACCCTGAAAGATGCCATCCATGATCGGACCGAATATCCCGCAATAAGCCATGTTATAAACGTTCAGAATTTTGAGCGGATCGCGCACCGTCGCGTATTCGTCAAAGGTATCTGGCCCTTCGAGAATCTCGTTAAAATGATATAAGCCGGTTTCGTAGCCGCATAAGTACTTCCATACTGCGATTGCAAGGTCGTTGCCGGTCTTGTCTTTCCATTGGTGGAACTGCCGAAATCGCCTCAAGTCTGTCATGTCAGCTGTGTGTTCGCTGGTCAGTCGAATGCATGCAACTTTCGCTACGGATGAACTCGTCATCGAAGCAAGTAGCATAATGAGAATAGTGACATAATAAATTGGTGTTACGAGTTTTTGGTTTAAAACCAGCATTTCAGCTCCATTTTTTATCATCATTTTCTAAAGATGGCCTGTGTTTGAGCGACTGCTTCCTCAAGTTGTTCAGGGCTGAGCAATTCGATCTGTCCGTTTAGTCGCAATACGCAGCAGCGGCCATCGTGAACAGGTTTTGGTTCATACAGCAAAATATTCGTCGGCGGCATGCTGTTATTTTGACCGGGGATATATACATACTTGCCGCCCTCAGGATCCGGGCATTGAAATAGCTGCGTGCTGCCGCAGAATTCTATCAATGCTTCAAGAGACGGCGGAAAACTATCGTTGCTCATGGCATACATTTGTATGTTCTGTGAAATCGTTCGCATATTCAATTGGCACTTGACGGCTACGGCTTTGTTTTGCGTTTTTATCATGCCTTCGGTATATTGCTGTCCGGCCTCCCCTATGTTTTTGATTACCCATAAGACGCCTAAAGCAATCAGACCGAAAAAGACTATAGCGGTGATAATGTTGATAATCGTACCGCCATGAGGACCTGCCGGCTGGGCCGGCAAGAGGTTGCGACGAGCAAGTTTTGCTCTTACAAATTCTTTTTTTCGTTCCATCTCGGTTTACTCGATTTTGCCATGTGATTTATAAATGCAGCTTTACCGAAGACCGTTAGGCTATTATAAATCATAAATCGAAAATCGTAAATCGCAAATTGCTAAAAAGTCATACTTGCCTGTTCTGTACCGCCGTAAGCGCCCATATTTACAACACCGCCGTTCGGAGCCGGTTCTTCGCCGACCGCAGAAGCGGGGTCGCCTTTGTCGATACAGGGACTGGTAGCGTTGTCTTGTACCCACGTTTGGCTGTCCGGATCCCATCTGCCTGCCTGAGATTTCAAATGGTAATCCCCGGCCTCTGTGCTGTTGGAGCTAATCCAATAAAGCGAGGCAAATAGCGGGTCGGCGTCGATATTGCCGAGTCCCGGCCACGAGCCTTGAACATCGCTGTAGGTTATTGTAGCGGTGCTTTCTGTAATTGCATTGCCGTTGAAATAAATAATCGAGTTGGTAACAGTCGGTCTGGAGCCATAAATACCACCCCCGAGATTTTCGACAATCGTGCAGTTCGTGATTTCCGGAACGCCTCCGAAGATACCCCGCAGCATATTTTTTGCGATGATACTGTTGCTGATCTGAGGATAATTGTAGAAGGTGAATCTTGCAGCTTTGCGTGGATGCATCTCGATACCGGCGCCGCTGTTGGCGACAATGCTGCAGTTTGTGATTGTCGGACTGCCGCCGCTGAATAACTTGATGCCGGCGTTATTATTGCCGGTGATTACGCAGTCGGTGATTGTCGGCATAGCTTCGGTGCAGTAGATGCCGTTGCTGCCTCCGGTTATTGTAAAACCGCTGAGGATGCTGTTGGCGTCTTCGCCGCTTGAAAATGTTGCTGC
>JAFGPJ010000173.1 GCA_016936275.1 Sedimentisphaerales bacterium | reverse complement strand
GCCGCAGCATCTGAGCTTCGAGCAGGCGGCGGCACTTCCACTGGCGGGCCTGACTGCGTACCGGGCGCTTTTCAAACAGGGCAGGCTGCAAAGCTCTCAGACTGTCGTTATAACAGGCATCGGCGGCGGAGTGGCGTGCATCGCGCTTCAGCTTGCCGTAGCGGCAGGCACAACCGCCATCGTGACATCGTCCTCACAGGCCAAGATCGATAAAGCTCTTGCAATGGGAGCAACGGCAGGATTCCTTTATACTACCGAAAGTTATGCCTCGCAGGTCAATGAGCAATTCGGGCCGATCCACCTGGTTATCGATGGTGCCGGCGGAGACGGTTACGGCGAGCTTGTAGATATGGCCTGTCCCGGCGGGACAATCGTCAGCTACGGGATCACCGCCGGGCCGTCCACAAAGCTGGAGTTGCGAAAGGTTTATTGGAAGCAACTGCATCTGGTAGGCTCGACGATGGGTTCGCCGGACGATTTTACTGCTATGCTCGAGATGGTCAACAGGCATAAAATCAAGCCGGTCATCGATGAAGTTTTCGCATTAAGTGACGGCAATAAGGCATTCGAGAAAATGAACGTCTCATCGCAGTTCGGTAAACTCGTGCTGCGAGTAAGTGATAAATAACGAAAGAGAAGAAGGTGTTAAGATGGACGGTACAGGCGATAGATTCCAGCAGGAAACCAAGTACGACCCGAAAAAAATGCCGGCTCACAGGCTCGACTGGGCGTCGAAGCCGGAATTGTACAAGGAATATCCGAAGGCCCGGAGAATCGAGCTGCCGGCGTTCGAGCCGGACAAGCCCGTGAGCCTGGATAAGACGCTGCGGCAGCGAAAGAGTATTCGCGATTACCAGGACACGCCGATCAGCAAGGGCCAGCTTGCGTATCTCTTATGGGCATCGACCGGCATCCAGCGGGTCGAGGACGGCTACGAATTCCGCACCACACCCTCGGCGGGCGCTCTATACCCGATAGAGACATACGTGGTCGTCAACAACGTCAAAGCCCTGGAGGCAGGCGTCTATCATTATGCAATCCAGCCGCATCAGCTCGAATTATTGCAGCAGCGAGACCTTCGGCGGCAAATCGCAGAGGCGGCTCTCGGCCAGGGCATGTGCGCGACAGCAGCGGCGGTATTTATCTGGACTGCGGTATTCGAACGCTGCAAATGGAAGTACGGCCAGCGGGCGTATCGTTATATTTATCTCGATGCCGGACACATCGCCGAGAACCTTGCCTTAGCGGCCGTGAGCCTGAACCTCGGTACATGTGAAATCGGCGCTCTATACGACGAGAGCGTAAACGCAATAATCGGCATCGACGGAACAGAAGAAAGCACAATCTGCATGGCCACCGTCGGAAACCCGGCATGATTCTATAATGAAGTCTTGTTACCGATGTTCTATTGTTGAATGACTCCACCAGTTCCGCCAATTGCTCAATCAGCCTTTTGTCCATCAGTATCACCTTTCTGTAAAATCCGTCGCTTGAGCTGTTCGGCAATCTTCGGCCCTCTTGGAGTATCGACCATCATCTCAAGATACAATTCTATGTCATCAACAACAGAATCGATTATTCGCCAATCAGGATTGAACCAAACACCCGGATCATTAGTCTCAGTGATTATTACATTTCCAAATTCAGCGTCGGGAGTAACCGAAACCAATTTTTCCTCAGCCTTCCTTCTGAATTGTTCTATATCTTTTACAAATATCGTTATCTGATCGGTTACAGCCAAACCTTTAATTTGTGCTGCATAGAATCCACACGCTAAATAATCTTTACACTGTCCGACTACCCCAGAAGATAGTTGTTGGAAATTCTCAATTACAAATCTGTATGTGTCTCGTCTCTTTCGTTCCGTCGAATTCTTGTAGCCTTCTGCGAGTCTCTCCAAAAGCTTCTCCGAATCAGCAACAGAAATGAGAGACTTGCTTCTATTTACAAAGAGTTCTTCTTCAAGCGACTTAAGCACTTTTGACACCGTCGATAATGTCACTTTAGCATTCCGGTTGTTTATGAAATTAACCATCTCATACAACGATGCGAAACCGTCTGGCTTTAAGAGCAACGCCCTGCTAACAAGTGATGATGTTCCCTGGAAGATCTTCTTAATGGGCGCTGTATCGGGAAAGCGGTTGGGTTTGCCGGTTCGCTCGATATATATCCGGTTAGAAACCCTGATTGACATATTGCCGGACAGGTCGAGCCATGAAATACCTTTGTCCGCCAGAATCTTAGCCTGTTTCGTACCTATGTATGGGGCCACCAATAAGGGTACTCTATCCACTTTCTTGTTATCAACAAAGTAAGAAGCAAGCTGACGAGTCGCCATAAGAATATTCTGCGGAGTGGCTACAGTTTTAATCTCTACAATAGCCTTGAAGGAAGGGCCATTTTGAATTGAACAGTCCATTATCGCATCAGCCCGATATCCATCCTGCAAAGAGACTTGCTCCTGAATGCTGTTTATCATCAATGGAGCGTATTTCCCATCCGTCTTCTTGAGAGATTCTATGATTTGTTCTTCTGTGAGTCTCATTGTTATTTTCCTAATATTAGCATATTTCCTATATAGGATATATCGCATTTTTAGGAAATAAGCAATAGAAATTTTCTCGTATTTGAAGAATTTCCTATATAGGAAATTAACCTTTTTCAGGAAAATCACCTTTTTTGCTATGAAATTGACTCTATAACCGGTTTTCAGTAAAATTAGCCATGTCCGAGCCAGTAATATTGGAGCAGAGCATGAGGAATGACTTATGCGTGATATGGATGAGCTTTTTGCCGCATTGGGGCGGTCGAGATTTCGCAACAGGTTTCGGCTTACCGGTAAAGAAGCCGAATATCTCAGAAATAAGGGTTTGGAGGTAATCCTCGATCATGCCCGGGATTTTGTAATAAAACGACTCTCGGACGCCAATCCCATCAACGACGGCAAACAAACGCCGACGCGGAATCATCCGGTTTTTGTTGCTCAGCACGCAACGGGGACCTGCTGCCGGGGCTGTCTGGCCAAATGGCACGGCATCCCGAAAGGTAAGCCGCTTACGCAGCAGCAGATAGACTATATCGTTGAAATTTTGAGACGCTGGCTGGCCGGGCAGAACATCCAGCAGTGAACTTGCTGCCGGGAATAATTTTAGTGAATATTGTCCGAAAAAAACCTTGCATTCGGATACTTGTGGTCTATACTGACTTTCGCAAGACAGCAAGCTTGAATTTGAAGGGGTTCAGTGAAAGACCGAGACAATGGATGCTAAGCATGGAAGGAGTCCGAAAGTTGTTGTCATTGGCGGCACGTATGTCGATATGGCGATACGCTGCGGCCAAATCCCATCAGCCGGTCAGAAAGTTACCGGTTCGGCCCTATCATATACAACCACCGGCCCGGGACCCAATCAAGCTATAGAAGCTTCGCTGTGCGGCTGTGAGGTGTACCTGATAAGCAAGGTCGGCGGCGATCCCTTTGCCCAAATGGCCAGGAACATTCTGGCTGAGAACAAAGTTAACACAGATCTTGTTTACACCGCAGAAGCCAAGAACACAGGCCTGGTCGTGACATTAGTGAACGCCGAAGGTGAAAACGCATCCTGTTATTACCCCGGCGCCAACAGTGCCTTACAAACCCTCGACATCTCCGAAGCGGAACAAATAATTTCCGAATCCGACGTCTGTCTAATTCACGGCCAGCTGCCGACCGAAGCAATCGTCAGCGCACTTCGCTGTGCAGAACTGTACGGCGTCAAAGTGATTCTCAATCCCGCCAGACCTTTGGAGCAACAGGGCCAGAAGGAATGCGACCTGCCCATCGAATATTTCAAATCGGACATCCTGATTCCGAATCTCTACGAAGCAGCCGCCATCACCGAGCAATCGACGGCAAACATCCGGACCGCCAAGCTCATCGGCTCAGACCTTGTAGCCCGCGGCGTAGGAACTGCCATCATCACAATGGGAAGACGGGGCTGTATGGTCGTTGACAGAAACAGTGCCGACCATATTCCTGCGTTCGAGATTGAACTGGTTGACCATACCGGCCGGGGAGACGCTTTTGCCGGAGCGTTAGCGGCATATTGTGCCGTCGAGAACGATATACGAGCGGCAGCCAAATTTGCCTCGGCTGCCGGGGCCCTGGCATGCACGAAGTTCGGTTCGATCGAAGCCCTGCCAACGAAGGCAGATATTATAGAAATGCTGCAGAAAGAAGACATCAGTCAACAGTAAAACACGAATCTCCGTACTTACTTTCAATCCTTCGGTTTAATAAGCAGATATTGGGGGCTTTGCTCAGCACGTATGTTCAGGTGCTCGGTTTTCCAGTTAATGACGACTTTGCCGCCATAGGTGCCGACGAGCGTGACCTCGGTCGGTTCTATCGGCAAGGTGACATTGTGCTTCGGGCCAAGGGTCCAGAAGGCAACCGCATCGAGATCGCCGTTGCTCAGCTTAAAGGCAAAGTCGTTTTCACTGCCGAGATCGAACCTCTCCTTTATGGAATAGCCGGCAAGAGTGGACGACAGCACCTTGGCAGCAAGATATGCAGCCTTGGGATTAAGGTCATGTTTGACTGTTCCGAAGTGATGCTCCCGCTCGTTGGGATCCGTGCCGTCGTTCTTCCAGTCGTACCAGATGCTGACCGGTATGTTCTGATAGGAATTTATCAGGAACATCCGCACTAAGTAATCGGCCTGCTGCTGTTCGGTCAGTTTGGATTTGTCCCAGTTGATGTTCGAGTATCCCCACTCGCCGGAAATAACAGGAATCTTTTTTCCAGCGGGGGCGTAGCGTGCGATGAGTCCGCGGAACTTCGCATAATCGGAGATTACCGTCTCCGGCGGCTGCGAGCGGTACGGATGGACGCTCAGGACATCGATCCAATTAAGAAGCCCCTTCTTGAAACAGCCCTCGAACCATTCTAACGGTATCTGCGAAGTAGCACCGGCAACGACCTGGCCGCTCGGATCGGCTTGCCTTATGCGTGGAGCAACGACCTCGACGAGCTTACAATAATCATCCATGCTGGGCTGTGGAGTCCAGAACTGTTT
>JAFGPJ010000172.1 GCA_016936275.1 Sedimentisphaerales bacterium | reverse complement strand
TCATAATGGACTCCATAAAAATTATAGTTTACGAAGTCATTATCGGACATATCGAATAAGACTATTTAGTTTTTACAGAGCACTAGTTCTTCCCACTCGAGACCGTTATATGGTTGTTCCTACATATCTTTAATTTGCGGCGGCTCGATTTTTTCGGGCTGCCCCCGTCTCGACTCAAATATCGGTTTACAGTGGCCTTTGTCCAACACATCGTCCACCCGCGGCTTTATGACTTTCCTGACAAACTCAACTGCCAGGGCGCCGTCACGGTCGGCTACGATTCGCTCGACGTCCTGCAGGTCTTTTGCATCAAGCGTTATTACAATCTTTTGCCTTTGCATTTCTATTCAATTGCTTCATTTATCATTCACGAATTTGTTTATTTCATCCGTTATATACTCCGAGAATCCTTCATCATCGCCGAGAAGCTGCCACACCCCCTCAAGTTTCTTATACTGAACGGAGTTGTCGTCGGTCCTTGCCACGATGAGAGTGCTGCCAGCAATGTCGAACTTTTTCTCAAGTTCATCACCGCCAGGATCGTCCAGATTAAACGGCATCCATATCAGTGTGCCATCCGCCATTTGCTGGCGGAAATTGTTTCTTATAACCTGGGCGGCACTGGCTTCAATCGAAAGGCAGGTATAGCACCGGGCCTTTCGATGAAAGTAATAGACCATCACAGTTGAAGCGGCCGGATTATCTTTCTGCTGTCCGCTTACCTCTGAGGATGCGGACGCTATGTTGGATTGACGCTCCTGACAGCCACAGCACGACAGAATCAGCGTGACAAAAATGCCTCGTGTAAGTTTGAATGACATTACTGTCGGACTCCTATAATGCGACCACCTCTGTGCCTTTGGCGACAACTTTGACAACATTTTCTTCCGTAGCGGGAGTCCGGCCTTTCTCCATGCCCAGATCAGTTATTCGCAGATGTCTGAATCGACTAAATCCAGCTTGCTCCAGGCAATACTTCGTGCAATCCAAATCACAACCATCGATAGCCAGAATATCCGAAGCCTCTCCGGTCTTCTTCATGATTCCATCGGCACGCCCGCCTACACCGGCCAGACAGAACATCTTACCTAATCCATTCTTCGTTAGCTCTCTGGCGGCCCGATCTGCGACCTCACCCACGTCCGCAGCACCCGAACAGGCAAATATCAGCCTCGTACCGCCGCTACAGCATTTGCTTTCTCCACACATTGGTCATTCCTTTCCACAAACAAACGTTTCAAGCCTGCCTGACGGCCAATTCTTCGAACCGAGCGATTCACAAACGTTGTCATGACAACATCTTCTTGACATCGCCTACGTCGGCGACTTTTCCCGTGACTTTCGCCTGCCCGTCGACGGCCAGGGCGGGCGTCATCATCACGCCGAATTTCATAATTTCGTTGATTTCAGTTACTTTTTCAATTTCATAGTCTATACCCAATTCTTTTGCTGCAGCCTCGGCATTTTCCGTGAGCTTCCTGCATTTCGGACAGCCGGTACCCAAAATTTGTATCTTCTTCATCTATCTTGCTCCTGTGTATTCTCATTTTTAACACTTTGACCGTTTCCATGATCGGGGTGTCAGCTCCATGGTTTGATTTCCTGATGCGCTCAATTAAGTTTAGGATCTTTTCCTTTTGAGCGCGTTCTTCGCTGCTCTTGGGTGCCGAAGACGGTTCCGTGATTCTCCAGGTTATTTTGCCGCTGAGCGGCTCGGCCGGATAAGCACCGGTATCACAAAGTTCATAGTTTTTAAAAACCGTCGGCTTTTCCTGGTAACATGACCAAATTGCCTCGCGTAGAACTTCGTGAGAACCTTCATTAACAAGGTCTATTAATGTAATCTGGTCGCGAAATCTCTCCACGAATTCAGGTTGAACATTAAAGAGATAAGGCGTCGGTGCATCGGTTCCGATAATCCGCTTCTTCTCGTTCAGCCCTTTCTGAGCCAGCGCCAGCAAACTCTCTCCGACTAAATGCCCTGGCGATTCGGGTCCGCAGACAATCAGATAGCGAATGTTGGGATTGGAGACGACGTTGCAGATGATTTTCTCGATGCCGATATTCTCCGTTTGCAGTGTGCCGGCCAGGGCCGCGCCACTTTCAATCGCAACGCGGACGAGTCTCTCAATATCGGCAGGTGTCTCTTCTCGCCTCCAGCGCAGAATAACCACCACCGCCACGGGCGAATAGTCGTTGCCCCGGAGGTAGCAGCCTTCTTCCGGTGGATAACTGACTGCTGGTTCAGTTTTTCTAATCTCGGTCACCAATTTATCCCCAAATAGCGCCAAACAACATCCCGCATATTGTCGCCATAACGATAACCAATGTTACAAAAATAACTGTCTTTTGTGTCCCCATAACGGAGTGGATTACCAGCATATTCGGCAAACTCAATGCCGGGCCGGCCAGCAGTAATGCCAATGCCGGACCTTTTCCCATACCGGCTCCGATCAGGCCCTGTAAAATCGGCACTTCCGTCAATGTGGCAAAGTACATAAATGCTCCCGCTACCGAAGCAAACAGATTGGCCCAGAGAGAATTGCTGCCCACTGCCTTGGCCACCCATTGCGATGGTATCAAACCTTCCTGTCCCGGCCTGCCAAGCAAGGCGCCGGCAACTATGACACCGAAGAACAGCAGCGGCAGAATCTGCTTGGCAAAAGTCCACGTCGAACTAAACCATTCCTCGGCTTCGCCTTTAGTCGTACTGGTTGCCCATGAAAGTCCTATTACGGCCGCAGAGAAGGGAATCATCACCATCATTCCTTCCATCGGCAAAACAATCGCAAGGATGGCTGTCGGAACTGCTGCGACAAGAATTTTCCAAAGTGGCATCGAAAACCAGAGGATAAGTGTCAATGCCAATGCGACAGCGAATACCGATGACACTATCCACTTATGACTCCAGATGGTTGTCCATGTACCAGCGACAGGAGTTTTTTCAATCACAGATTCCACAGGCAAATCAAGTTCTTCTCCGGCTTGTTGACCCGCTAAGAGCTTAACCGTATAGGAACCTGTTAAGGGGCTGCTGTGTTCGGGCGATTTCAAGACCGCCGCTCGAATTGTCGAACCGTCAGAGGTTTTAAATGTAAAATCGTTGGGCGCCCCCCAATTGGCAAAGACAAGTACGCCAATCAAAACGGCAAAAAATATTGCATTCTTCCAGAGGGGACGGGAAACCTCCGGCTCCGGCATGGCCATTTGGGTATTGGCTTTTTCCAGCTCTTCTTTGCGATAGATAAAATGCATGATCAGGCCAATGATAACACTGAAGGCAATAGCGCCTGCTGCTCGAGCAATTCCCAGTTCAAGACCTAAAATGCGTGCGGTAAGAATAATAGCAAGAATATTGATGGCGGGGCCGGAATACAAAAACGCTGTCGCAGGACCAAGCCCGGCTCCCATCCTGTATATACCTGAAAAAAGAGGCAAAACCGTACAGGAGCATACAGCAAGGATTGTTCCTGAAACCGAAGCGACGCCGTAGGCAAGCACTTTATTGGCTCTGGCTCCGAGATATTTCATGACCGAAGCCTGGCTGACAAAAACGGAAATTGCACCGGCTATAAAAAAAGCAGGAACCAGACACAATAAGACGTGCTCTTGGGCGTACCACTTAATAAGATGGAGAGACTCCATGATTGCATTGTCGAATCGCTTCCAGCCGACAGGTAAATAAAAACATGCCAGGAATACCGCAACAATCAGTGCTAATTTTTTCCACTCAGTTTTTAAGCTCATGGTTTTTTTCGCTATAAAACCTGTAGTATTTTCTGATTATCTTTTGCCTGCTGTTTCAAAACACTTGTTACACAAGAGAAGAAATCTATAATACAGACACATTTTAGTTTATAGATGACCTTCAGCCCCTCTTTGCGAAAGTCCAACAAACCCGCTTTGACCATAACAGATAGATGCCGGGAGACGTTCGACCGCTCGGAGCCGACGTGCTTCGCGATATCACAGACACACTGCTCGCCGTCCGCGAGGAAACTCACGATTGCGATTCGCAGAGGGTGGGCTATCGCCTTGGCGATTTCCGCCTGCTTTTGAAATAGCAATAATTTTTTCTTATCGGACATCCAACAACTCCATTTAAGTTACTATGTGATATTATACTCACATAGTAATATTCTGTTCGCACATCTCAAGCGAAATCTTGGAAATTTCACAGAAATTTTTTGCCTGAATTGCTTACGTTGACGAACTTAGAGCGTTGTCAGGAAATAGAATCCCGCGACAATGAGAACCGCTCCTGCGATCCAGCGAATCGTTGCGTCGGCGCCCCTGGCAGCGAGGCTGACCTTGCTTAACGATATTCCCAACAACACCGCTCCCAGCGGCAGGCTGAAGCCGATGGCGAACATCGCCAGCATGAGTGTCGCCCAGACGACTTTCCCTTGCAGAATCGCCGCTCCGATCACGATGAAAATGCCGGGATTGCACGGCAGGGAGCTGGCGGCGACAATGCCGCCCAGAATAAGACCGGCCAACACTGCTCCGGATTTTCCAAGCCTGTTTTTGACGCCCTCGAACTTGCCCAGGGACACCTTGAAGGGCAGAAGGTTAAGGGCCGCCAAGCCGAGAAAGACCGCCACTATGCCGGCAAAGACCTTCCAGTATCGGCCCAGAACGCCTTGGGCAACCTGGCCAACGAATCCGGCAATTCCTCCGATAATCATCAGGGAGAAGATCGTTCCCACGGTGAAGAGCAGCGCGGTCTTGATGGCCGTCTTTCGATTATCATTCACCGCGGCACCGGAATAGCCGACCAGAACCCCCAGCGCCGGGAGCGTACAGCAAACGCTGGTGCCAGCGCTGACCACGCCAAGGAACAGAGCGAAGACCAGCCCCAATGGTTGCGAGGCCACTTCCTGCAACGTGTTCGTAATATATTCGAGCACTATGTTTCCTTAATTGCAGCCTGCGGGACCACAACCTGACGGGCCACAGCCTCCTGCTTGGGAGGAAGCGACATAGGCCTGAAGCAGTTTCGTTTCTGTTATTTCTCCGGACAGTGCGCCCATACCGCGACCTTTGCTCAGGACCAGCATCCCCGGTAAGGGCAATTGCGCCGCTATATTAGCGTATTCCGGCGAACCAGACTGTAGGGTGTATAAGCCAAGGCTGACACCGGCGGATTTTATTCTTTTCTCAGCAGAGGCGATGGCATCAGCGGTTTGCTTATTGACAGTGTCGTTTCCCTTGGCGGGGATAAAAACAAATACGGCGTCCTGATTTACAGCTACTTTGTTCAGTGAAGCCAATGAATCCAGAAATTCACCCACCCTTTTTTTCTCTTCAACCGTTTTGACTACAGGCTCCTGTTGGTCTGTGGCTGGGACCGCTGCCTTCTGAGCATCTATTGTGTTTGGCGGTGCGGTTGAAATCACGCCTGTAGCCGGTTCCTGTTTTTCAACAGTCGGGGCTGCTGCGCGCTGAGCCTCTATTTGATTTACGGGTGCAACAGGGGCGGCAAAAGCGGTTTCCGTAGTAGCAGGGGTAATCTGTTTGGCGCTTTGTGCTTTGTAAGCAAAAGTGCCGCCTATCGCCAACAGCACGATCAGGCATAGCACAGCCTTTGCCTTTTTGTTTCCCGAAGGTTTACCACAATCACATCCCGGGCCACAATTTTCCAATTTCATCTTTTTCATGACTCTGTCCTTTTCTTTATTTTATTGTTGTTAACATTTACGCACATTGCGGAACGTTGTCTCTCTTGGTGTTCTCAACGTTCAGCGGTACGATAGGAAGACCGCCGCTATCGGTGCTCTTAAGCAGCGATCCTGTCTTGGACCATAACAGCAGCGTGGAGCTGAAAACAACTGTAAGACAACCCGCCTCCTGAAAAATAACGGCTAATATGGGCGAAAGCATTCCGAAGCCGGCAAGGATAAACCCGATGACATTATACATCATGGAAAAGAAGATGTTGAGTTTGATACGCCGTAGAACTTTCCTCGACATTTCCATGAAATTTACGACCCGCGATAGATCATCATTCATTAAGGTTACATCCGCCGTTTCAACAGCTACATCTGTTCCGGCCGCACCCATAGCGATGCCCACATCAGCTAACGCCAGGGCCGGTGCATCGTTGATGCCATCTCCAATCATGCCCACAACAAGCCCCTGTTTTTGCAGCTTCTGGACATATTGCAGCTTCTGTTCCGGAAAAAGCTCGGCCTTGAAATCATCAACTCCGATTTCTTTAGCGACAGCTTTAGCCACCTTAAGATTGTCTCCGGTGAGCATTATGATTTGTTTAATGCCCATAGCCTTCAGAGAGGCAATCGACTGAGCTGTTTCAGGGCGAACCTCATCCGCAATAGCGATCAAGCCAACGGGTTTCAAGTCGTTAGCTACAATAATCGTGGTTCGGCCCTGTTCAGTCTGCTGCGAGATTGCATTCTCGACGTGTTCGGCAATAAGCACTCCTCTGTCGCGAAGAAATTCATTCTTACCCACTAATATCTTCTTTCCATCCAGCCGGGCGGCCACACCCATCCCGACTTCGATATTGAACTCGTGGGGATCAGGAACCGCAAGGCCGCACTCTTTAGTACGGGTCATCACCGATCTGGCCAACGGATGCTCAGAATACTTCTCGGCAATTGCGGCTAACCACAGGACTTCTTCTTTCGATATACCGTCCAGAGAAATAACGTCGACCACCTTAGGCTTTCCAAAGGTAAAGGTGCCGGTCTTGTCCACAAGGAGAACATCTATCTTGTTGGCTAATTCCAGAAACATCCCTCCCTTGATAAGCACCGCTCGACGAGCCATATTGGATATGCCGGCGGTTACAGCCGTCGGAGTAGCAATGGCAAAGGCACAGGGGCAGGCAACCAGAAGAACCGAGACAGCAACTTTGACGTTGCCGCTTGCCAAAAAGGCTATTCCTGCCAATACCAATACCGTGGGCAGGAACCACGTCGTAAAGCGGTCCGCAAGATTCTGAATGGGGGCCCTTGTTCCCTGAGCTTGTTCCACAAGATGTACTATTCTGGCCAGTGTGGTTTCCCTGCCAACTTTGGCGGTCTTGATCTCAAGCCGGCCCGTCTCGTTCAGCGTTCCTCCAAATACTTCATTACCCTTAATCTTTTCGACCGGCATGGATTCACCGGTAATCGGCGCCTGATTGACGCTGCTTTGTCCCGCTATTACGATACCATCGACAGGGATTCGGCCTCCGGGTCTGACAACCGCAATATCACCAATCCGGACTTCACTGACGGGTATAGTAACTTCTCGGTCATCACGTCGAATCGTTGCCGTCTTGGGGGTAAGGTCCAGCAGGTTCCTGATGCTTCTACGAGTCTTGT
>JAFGPJ010000171.1 GCA_016936275.1 Sedimentisphaerales bacterium | reverse complement strand
GCGCAACAGGCGCGCCACAATCACCTTCGTTTCGCCTACGGTGCGGCTTCGGCTCGCCTTCGGCTAGCATCATAAGTCCAATAAAGTCAATCATTAATCTTTAAACCATAAACACTTACAAATCAGGGCACAGGACTTGTTGTCCGATTACCCTTTATGCACCCATTGACATAAAACATAAACCAACCTACCCACAATTGCTGTACCCGCAGAAATCGCAAACTGTGCACCTTGCCTCCCATCGCATTGGATGACCGCATTCTTCGCACATCCGCTGGAAGGGTGACTTCAAATCAGAGCCTTTGGAGGCCAAAGTCTCCTCTATGGCCCGGGCTATTGCGTCCGGACATGATAGGACGTCTACGCCCTTGTTAGACTTCTTCGCCACTGCCGCCGACATACATCTTATACTGTGCAATTGATCTATCATTACTCTGGGATCAACACCCGATCGCAGAGCCGTCGAGACGGCTCGGCAAGTGGCTTCCGTTTGACTGGGGCATCCGCCGGCCTTACCAAGATTGGCAAACACTTCACAGATTCCTTCTCCATCTCGATTCATCGTGACAAACAGTGTTCCGCAGCCCATCCTGAACTTGCTGGTCTGACCGAAAGTTACTCTGGGCCGCGGTCGTGGTGCACTTGATGATGACCCGTCAGGGGCTCCTAATGCCGATAGGACCTGGTTCTCTCGACTGTTATCTCTGTAGACAGTGTTTCCCTTGCATTGAGATTTGTATGCCAGCTTGAATATTCTATCCACGTCCTCGACTGTAGCATCGACCGGTAAGTTGACGGTCTTGGAAACGGCATTGTCGACGTTCGATTGAAAGACCGCCTGGATACGAATATGCCACTCCGGGGCAATTTCATGGGCAGTAATAAAAGTTTCGCCAAGGTCTTGAGGAAGGCCCCCAATCTTCCGGAGATCAATCCCTAACCTGAGCTGTGTTCTGACCCGTTCATTCAACCAGCCCTGCTCGGTGCCCAATCGTTCAAGCAGGGGATGGAGTTGAACGAATTCGGCTCCGTCCAAGGCCCGTCTCTTGTAGGCCAGCTTGAAAATCGGTTCTATACCGCTGCTGCACCTAGCGATAAGATTGATACTTCCGGTCGGAGCGATCGTGGTACATGTGGCATTTCGCATTGGTGTGTGGTGTTTAGTATCCCAGACACTACCTTTCCAATTGGGAAAACAACCTCGCTGTTGGGCAAGCTTGCGACTGGTTTGGTGAGCCTTCTCCTGAATGAATCCGCTCAGCCTCTTCGCGAAATCTACAGCTTCATCACTGTCGTAGCGAATACCCAACAGCACTAACGCATCGGCAAAACCCATGATACCAAGGCCGATTTTCCTGTTACCCAGACTTACATCCCGAATTTCCGGGATCGGCCAGTGATTGGCATCTATAACATCATCCAGGAATCTCACAGCAAATTCGGTAGCTTGGCCGAGAGCTTGCCAGTTCAATCCGCTCTTATCAGGCAGCACGAACTTGGAAACGTTCAGAGAGCCGAGATTACATGCTTCAAAATCCAATAATGGCTGCTCGCCGCAGGGATTAGTTGCATTGATCGTACCCAGGGCAGGCGTCGGATTGTCCTCATTGACGCGGTCGATGTAGCAGACTCCCGGCTCACCTGTCGCATGGGCATTGGTGATGATCATCTTCCACATGTCGAGAACGGTAAAGCAATCACTTTGGATCTCATCGAACGGTCTGAGATCCTGGACGCGGTAAGTATGCAAATCGACCGTCCTCGGTATTGTGTATCTCTGCTGTGTTCTCGGATTCGTCACAATGTGTGAGGCATCAGGATTTTCATACACGCTATTCATGAAAGAATCGGGTATCTTGACCGAGATATTGAAGTTGTTGAATGACATCTGGTCATGCTTAGCATAGATGAACTTGAGGATGTCCGGATGCCCAACATCCATCATCCCCATATTGGCCCCTCGTTTATGCGCGCCTTGCTGTATCGCGTTGGTGGTTTCTGCTATGACACGCCAGAAGCTGACGGGCCCTGATGTTGTACCACCACTGGAAGCAACAATATCACCTGTTGGCCTCAATTTATCAAATGCGAATCCGGTCCCGCCTCCTGCTTTCTGGATCAGAGCCGTATTTCTTACAGCCTCAAATATCTCGCTGATACTATCGTTAACCGGTAATACAAAGCAAGCGCTGAGTAATCCCTCGGGTTGGCCAGCATTCATCAGTGTTGGGCTATTAGGAAGAAACTTGCCGTTTGCCATGAGTTTATAGAATATATCAGTAAGCAACTGAACCATCTGTTTTTCTACACCGTATCTAAATTCGACTTCTGCAATAGTTTTTCCAATACACAGCAAAAACGATGACTAATCCTTTGCAACCATACAAGAATAGCAAATATACTTTTACAAAACAAGGTGGAATTAAACAGGCTTAGCAAGTACAATTACCAGCAAAGTTGATATATAGCAGTAAAATGGAGTACCCGAAATGAAATATGCCATTTTAACTAAAACTTTAATGATTCTGATATTGTTTCTCTGTTGCTCTGCTTTGGCTGCTGAGAACAACAAACCGCTTTGGCAGATAGGCACAGCCGACAATAATACGGCGGAATTCGCTCTTGGACCGGACAGGAGCAACCAGTATTCGACAACGTTCCCCCACGATGCCCTATTTGTTATAGGACAATCTGATCCGAAGAAAGACTGGCCTTATATACAACCAGGCCCCGCGGATGTATGGTCGGGCAGCAAAAGTCACACATGCACGATTATATTCGGTCTAAAAATGACATCGGCTGAGGGCAAGGCACAGATTGTGCTGGATCTTGTCGATACGCACAGTACCGTTCCGCCAAAAATGGAAATCAAAATTAATGATATATCTTTTGTCCGTGAATTGCCCAAAGGCGCAGGCGACGCTTCGGCACACGGTCAGCCGGACAAGGGACGTGAATGCCGGCTCATCATTGATTTTCCAACCGGTGCACTTAAGGTAGGCACTAACAATATCTCTATCACATCTATGGAGGGCAGTTGGGTCTTATACGACCAGGTAGCTCTGAATGTACCGTTCGGCTTTGAGACCGGCCCGGTCGAAGCTCAGACAAAGCTGCTGGAAGTTAATAGCCAGCCTTATCTCGTTAGACATGATGATGGTACGATGTATCAACCCATACTGGTATCGGTACTCCACATTGGAGAACAAACCGAGGCTGGAGTTTCGGTCAATGGGAGCGAATTTACCAAACAATCGCTGAAGCCGGGCTTCAAAGTTATAGAAGGATTCGCGCCGGCGGTCCAGGAACCAACCTCTGTCCAGATTGATGCCACGGTTGCAGGCAAGTCTATCGGCAATCAAACATTAACCATCAAACCCGTCCGCAAGTGGGAAATATATATTTTACACCATTCGCACGTGGATATCGGGTACACGCACGTACAGACCGAGGTCGAGCAAAAACACTGGCAATACTATAAGCAGGTCATCGAATTGGCGCGCAAGACGGTAGACTACCCGGCCGGCTCGGCATTCAAGTGGAACATCGAAGTGCTCTGGGCGGTAGACAGCTTCCTGAAACACGCGTCGCCGGAGGATATTCAGGCTTTTGTCGATGCAATAAAGAATGGCTGGATCGGCATTGATGCATTGTACGGCAACGAACTGACCGCTCTCTGTCGGCCGGAAGAGCTGGTTCGTCTGGTGGATTATGCTCAAATACTCCGGCAGCGCTACGATGTGACAATTAACTCTGCCATGATTACCGATGTCCCCGGTTACACCTGGGGCATCGTGCCGGTTCTGGCCCAGAGCGGAGTAAAATATTTTTCCGTTGGCCCCAACCGCGGCCATCGTATCGGCTATACGCTTTCGACATGGGGCGACAAACCTTTCTACTGGGAATCGCCATCCGGCCGGCAAAGCATTCTATGCTGGGTGGCCGGCGAAGGTTATTCCTTCTTCCACAGCGGGCGGCTTGATGGTGGAAGACTCTTTAATTATCTCAATCGTCTGGAAGAGTCCGAGTACCCTTACGATATGGTCCAGCTTCGATACTCGATTGGCGGCGACAACGGCCCGCCCGACCCGGACCTGAGTGATTTCGTGAGAGATTGGAACTCGAAATACGCTTATCCCAAATTGATCGTAGCTACGACCACCGAAATGTTCCGCGAGTTCGAACGGCGATACAGCAAGCAGATACCTAAGGTTCGCGGCGATTTCACGCCGTACTGGGAAGATGGTGCCGGCTCATCCGCAGCCGAAACTGCAATCAATCGCGAAGCCGCCGAACGTCTGGTTCAAGCCGAGACACTATGGGCTATGCTCAATCCGGCAGAATATCCTGCCGAGCAGTTCCAGGAAGCGTGGCGCAACGTCATACTCTACGACGAACACACATGGGGCGCTCACTGTAGCATCAGCCAGCCTGAAAGCGATTTCACGAAAGCCCAGTGGAAAATCAAACAGGCATTCGCTCTAAATGCCGACCTGCAATCGCGAAACCTCCTCAATAACGCATTAGACGGACATCGTGCGACGGCAAAGCAAGTTTCGACGGTAGACGTATTCAACACTTGCTCCTGGACGAGAACTGACCTGGTGATATTGCCAAAGGACATTAAAGTGGCTGGTGACGTTGTCAAAGACACAGAAGGGCAAATCTTAAAATCGCAGAGGCTTTCCACAGGTGAGCTGGCTTTTCTTGCTCAGGACATAGCCCCTTTTTCTGCTGAACGATTCACCTTAGGCCCCGGAGAAACTTCCACATCCGGCAGTGCTTCAGCTAAAGATACCGAACTAAGCAACGCCACAATATTGCTTTCCATCAATAATAAAACCGGAGCGATAGAGAGTTTGAAGGACAAGCAGCAGAATACCGAACTGGTTGATACGGAGGCCGGATTGGGGCTAAACGATTATTTCTACGTAGCGGGTAGGGACCCAACCGATCCGCAGCGTAACGGGCCGGTAAAAATCAGTGTCAAGGAGCCAGGGCCGCTGGTCGCCTCGCTGCTGGTCGAATCAGATGCCCCTGGCTGCAACAAACTCCTTCGTGAGATTCGCGTAATTGACGGCATCGAACGAGTGGATATTATCAACATTATTGACAAGAAGAACATCTACGAGCAGGAAGCAGTGCATCTGGCTTTTCCATTCAAAGTACCAGAAGGTGTGATGCGAATGGATATTCCCTGGGCGGTTGTCAGGCCCGAAACGGACCAACTGCCCGGCGCATGCAAAAACTATTTCACAGTGCAACGATGGGTGGATATTTCCAACTCCGATTACGGCATCACGTTGGCCACACTCGATGCACCGCTGATCGAAGTCGGTGCGATTACCACAGATCCCAGAGGCAAGACCGTCGGATGGATCAAGAGCATCGAACCGTCAACAACACTGTACTCTTATGTGATGAATAATTACTGGGAAACCAACTACAAGGCATCCCAGGAAGGGCCAACGACATTCCGTTATTCAATCGAGCCTCACGGCGATTTCGATTCCGGCAGAGCGGCAAAATTCGGCACGGAGCAAAGCCAGCCGCTCATAGCTGTACCGGTCGATAAAAACACGCCCATCCCGGATTCCATAATGAAAGTCGAGCCTGAGAGCATAGTTGTAACGGCTTTCAAACCCAGCTCCGACGGCAAAGCATGGATCGTCCGGCTGTTCAATACAGGTGGACAACCTGAGAAGGCTGTTGTTACATGGTCAAAACCGGCGCCGGACACGATATGGATCAGCAACATGGCGGAAGAACAGCTCGACAGGGCAACCGGACCGATAGAGATGGTGCCGTATGATATCGTCACTCTTCGAGTTTCCGTACCCGGAAAGTAAGGAAGCAGCGATGACGCCACGAGAACGCGTTTTAGCAAGTAGGGTGTGCAGCTTGTTTTATAGCTGCACACGCTGCAATAGATGCTCAGATCCGCGTGTGCAAAAAAATATTTGCACACCCTACACATTCTACCTGATAATCTTTTAAGGTATCATTATGACACCACGAGAACGCGTTTTAGCGGCTTTAGAGCATAAGGAAACGGACCGCGTTCCCATAGACCTTTCCGGACATCGGTCTTCAGGCATCGCAGCTATTGCATATCCAAAGCTGCGAAAGTTCCTCGGCCTGCCGGACAGACCGATTCGCGTTTACGACGTCGTTCAGCAACTGGCCATTGTCGATGAAGATGTGTTGGATCGATTCGGCATTGATACTATCGAGCTGGGCCGGGGATTTGCACAGGACGAACAATCATGGAAGCCCTGGACTTTGCCGGACGGCACGGCATGTTTTGTCCCAGTATGGACACAAATTGAGCGGGATGACAATCGCTGGATTATACGCGCTGACAACGGCAGAACTCTTGCCCACATGCCCGATGGTTCGCTTTATTTTGAACAGACATATTTTCCCTTTCTCGAAGGCGACGATCTGGATGCAATCTCTGAAGTCTTCGGAGAATCTATGTGGACCGCTATAGCCAGCCCCCCCGGCCCGATTGACGATAAGGAACTATCGGAAGGTGCAAAGCATTTGCGTGCCGCCACAGACCGCGCTATCATTGGCCTGTTCGGCGGAAATCTCTTCGAAGTGGGCCAGTTTCTCTATCGTAACGACCAGTTCATGATGCTGCTTGCTGCTGAACCGCGACACGCTCACAGATTCCTCGATAAACTTGTCGAATTTCATCTGACCAGTCTGGAGCGTTTTTTAGCCGCTGCCGGCGAGCATATCGATATCATTCTCTTCGGCGACGATCTCGGTATGCAGACCGGGCCGATGATGTCACCGAAGATGTACTGCGAGTTTTTCAAGCCCCGGCATAAATTGCTCTGGAACCGCGCGAAAGAGCTGGCCGACGTCAAAGTCATGCTGCACTGCTGCGGGGGCGTCCGGGAATTACTGCCTCACCTCATCGAAGCAGGCCTCGACGCTATCAACCCCGTGCAAATCAGTTGTTCGGGAATGGATGCGGCAGAGCTTAAGGCCGAGTTCGGAAGCGAGCTTACCTTCTGGGGCGGCGGTTGTGATACGAGGGACATCCTGCCTAACGGCACGCCGCAACAGGTAGCCGAACACGTCAGAAAACAGGTCGAGACACTCAGCCCCGTTGGGGGCTTCGTTTTCCAGCAGGTGCACAACATTCTGGCCAACGTGCCGCCGGAGAATATTGCAGCAATGTTCGACGCCGTGAACGCTTCAAAGTAATACATTATGACAATCGAGCTTGTAGATGTATCAGAACAGGGCGGCAGCCTCAAAGCCGAAGGCTTTGGGGATGGCCGAGAACTCATTAGCCATCCCCAAGCTGCGCTTGAGGCTGCCACCCGCTCTCAAGCAAATGACCTACAAATTCACGCACTCCGGATAAGCAAGCAGCGGAGAAACTATACATGAGTCCAGTCGATTACGTCATAATCCTGCTCTATTTTGCCGTCGTGATCGGGCTGGGATTCTGGTATCAGAAACGTGCATCAGAAAACCTCGGAGCCTACTTTCTGGGTGGTAAAGGTATTCACTGGCTGGCACTGGCAATGTCCGGCTCGGTCTCTAACTTCGATATAACCGGCACGATGTGGATAATTTCCATCCTGTACGTCCTAGGAATGAAGTCGATGTGGCACCACTGGATGTGGGGGTTTCTGATGGGCGCTTTTTTCATGAGCTTTATGGGCAAATGGGTGCGCCGCTCGAACGTAATGACGGCAGCCGAATGGATGAAGACACGCTTTGGCAGCGACACAGGCGGAAAGCTGGCTCGGACAGCTTATGCCCTGATGGCGGTACTGACTCTGGCCAGTTTTATCGGATACGCATACCAGGGAATCGGCAAGTTTGCATCTGTGTATATCCCGCTTGAATCCCTTGCCCAATATACGTCCAGCCCCTGGCTCCGGCATGTATTCACGGCACACGAACCTGACTGCCTGGCCGTTTTGATAATCGGCATAACGACCCTCTACGTCGTCCTCGGCGGGCTTTACAGCGTGGTCATCACTGATGTCATCCAAACAATTATTCTAACGCTGGGCAGTATAATTATCGCCTGCATTGCATGGTCTCACCTTACGCCGGAGCTGATGTCCGGCCTGCCGGAGAATTGGAATTCTCTGAGCGTGCCATGGCGAATCGAAGAATTTGCCGGAACAGACAACGCACAATTTGAGTTTTTCGGCGCCCTTGTCATCGTCTGGGTTTTAAAAGGCCTGCTGCTCAATGCCGGCGGGCCAGCCCAGATGTACGACTTCCAGCGATTTCTTGCCGCCCGTGACCCGCGCGATGCCGCGAAAGTCGGTGCGGCATGGAGCGTTTTTCTGATTGTACGCTGGGCGATGGCTGTCGGAATCGCCCTGCTGGCCCTTACGGGAGTCACGGGCGTGACGGATTCGGAGAAGGTAATGCCTCTGGTTCTGCTGCAATTTCTGCCGGCCGGATTAAGAGGCATTGTCATTGCCGGATTGTTGGCTGCGTTCATGTCCACTTTCAGCTCTACCGTCAACAGCGGAGCTTCATTTATCGTCCGCGATTTGTGGCAGCCATATTTACGTCCCAACGCCGGCGAAAAACAGTCCGTGCGATTCAGCTACATCGCGACAATCCTGCTGGTTCTCATTGGCCTGGCTATCGGCACTCAGGCCACTTCGATAGCACAAATATGGAGCTGGATGATGATGGCCTTAGGCGCAGGCGCGGTCGTGCCTAACGTTCTCAGATGGTACTGGTGGCGGATGAACGGCTGGGGCTATGCTTTCGGAACATTAGGCGGCATACTCCTTTCATTAGTAGCATTGTTTTTTCCTGATGCCCCGGCATATTATACGTTTCCTTTGATATGCGCCGCATCGCTGATTGCCAGCATCGCAGTGTCCCTTGCAACCAAACCTACCGATAGCGAAATCCTTATTACTTTTTACAAATCAGTCCGGCCCTTCGGATTGTGGAAGCCGATTGCAGCAAAAGCAAACCTGTCTAAAGGAGAATTGTCCTCCAAATCGGAAAGCACGTCACTGGCAATTGTAAACGTTCTGCTTGCCATGCTGGCGATTACAGGATTATACCTTTTCCCGATGTACCTTGTTGGCAGCTGGTATACCCGTTCGGCAATATGGCTGGGACTGGCAATCGCAGCGATAATCGCTTTAAAATATACCTGGTATAGATTTCTGCCTCCGCCAGGCGAAACTTGATGAAAGTCGTAGGGTGTGCAACTTGTTGCACACGCGGAACCGATTGCATTTTGTTATATGCCAACGAAATCCGCGTGGGCAAAAACGTAATTTGCCCACACTACCAATTGCATAAATATGCTGCCTTACAAAGAAAGGATTTATGGCAACAAAAGAGGATGAGAACTTTATAAAATTAGCGATAGAGCAGGCACAAATCGCCGAGGAGAACGGAGATGTCCCCATCGGGGCGATTATCGTCTATGATAACCAGATAATAGGCAGGGCTTATAATCAGCGAGAGCAGCTTCAGGACCCGACAGCTCATGCGGAAATCATCGCCCTGACACAGGCGGCGGCATTTCTTGAAAGCTGGCGGCTGCACGGCTGCACGATGTATGTCACATTAGAGCCGTGCACGATGTGTGCCGGGGCGCTGGTCCTGGCAAGGATAGACAGGCTCGTTTACGGCTGCGACGATCCCAAAACCGGCGCCGTTAAGAGCCTGTATCATATCGTCAATAATGCAAGGCTCAACCACACAGTAAACGTGACGTCCGGCGTTTTAGCCGAAGAATGCAGCGAGCTCTTACAGCATTTTTTTCGACGCCGCAGAATCGAAAATAATCAGTAGCGACAAGAACGCCGCACTGCGGGCCCGATGATAATTTATTTATTTGTCCTTAAGGCCTCATTTAGTTCGGCGATGCGAAGCTCCAGGCGCTTTATTTCCCGTTTGATGCTGTTTCTGTGGATCAATTGCCAGGCAAATACTTTCAGCGAACTAACCCATTGTACACAGGTAAGGAATATTATCGCATACATGATCTGATACCGAATTTCACCGGTTCCGAAAAACCGAATGGCGCTGAATATTGCAATACCCATGAAAATGATGCCCATGCCCCACACTAAAACCACCATCGAGAGCATCTTCCGCGTGTAGAAATCACCGACCATTCCCAGCAGACCATCCTCTTTTGCCCGGTCGTATTCGTCCGGACCCTCTATGATTTTTTTTAATTCGTCCTGATCCATCGTCTTATTCCTTAAATATCACGGTTCAATATATTTTTGCCAAAGCGTCTTAAACTCATTTCTCGCGTTATGGAGCCTCGATTTGACCGTCCCTCCCGGTATCTTCAAGGCAACACCAATCTCCGGAACGCTGAGCTGCTCGAAGTAATACAACGTAAGAACCGTCCTGCTTTTCATGTTCAATTTGCTCAGCAGCTCTTTAAGGCCGGCGTCTTTTTCTTCCGTATGCTGGTGATCATCAACTTCATCGAGCCCGATTTTTTTTATCGTTTTATTTTTCTTTATCCAATCGATTGATTTGTTCGTTGTTATTCTGTATGCCCAGGCCTTGAAACTCGCCGGGTCCTGTAATTTTCTCATACCTTTTATGATGCCGAGCCAGCTTTCCTGCGTTATGTCCCACGCCGCCTCGGCATCGCCGGTCATGTTGCAGGCATATTTCCAGAGCCGCTTCTGCCATCGTGAGACAAGGATTTCCATAGCCTTAACGCTGCCGCTCTGGCAATCCATTACCAATATTTCATCAACAAGTTGTTCGACCGGCCTGTCCACTCTATCTATAATAGTCTGAATTCCCCATTCAACGGTTCATTTTTCTCAAAAAATATTTTTACGCTGGCAAGCTTTTTCTTTTGATGCTTTATCGTTGCAAACTACTCGGAATGTTGCTATATTTCTATTGTTCGTCGATTTGGCAATCGAAAATCGTAATTTGAAAATCGAAAATCTCTGGAGAGGTGTCGGAGTGGCTGATCGAGCAGCCTTGGAAAGGCTGTGTAGGGCTTGCCCTACCGCGGGTTCGAATCCCGCCCTCTCCG
>JAFGPJ010000170.1 GCA_016936275.1 Sedimentisphaerales bacterium | reverse complement strand
TCTTTGCCTGTCAGTTCTTCTGGGAAAAGTATCGGCCAATACGGTCAAATATCATTAAATATCCCGGTATTTATGCTACAGTCTCCAGAATTCAGATATTTAGGCCTTTGGATTTTCCTTTTCGTTCGAAATGATATGAAAGAAAACAGATTTTTGATACAATTCGGAACCAAAGGGCATAGAATTATTATTAATGTTGCCAGATGAAGAACTTCAAAATAATTCGGTATCTTTGTTAAAGGAGCTGTCCGATGGAAAAGTCAACCAAACTATCACGGCGTGATTTCGTACGAGCGGCGTTAGGCACAAGTGTTGCCCTGAGCGCTCCGACCATTCTCGGAGCAACGGCTAAAGGGAAGGGCAGGACTTTTAAAATAGGGCTAATCGGCTGCGGCGGCAGGGGCCGCGGGGCGGCGGCAGGTTCTCTCGAAGCAGGCAAGATTCTCGGCTTTAACGTGCAGGTCGTTGCGACCGCCGACTATTTCAAGGACCGGGCCGTCCGGGCGGGAAAAGAATTGGGTGTGCCGCCCGAGCGGTGTTTCGGGGGCGCAAGCTGCTATCGCGACCTGTTACAGACCGATGCAGAAATCGTGCTGATGGCAACGGCGCCGCTGTTTCGACCGCTGCACCTTGAGACGGCTGTAGAAGCCGGTAAGCACGTCTTTATCGAGAAGCCCGTAGCTGTGGACCCGCCCGGCTGCCGACGTGTAATTGCCGCCGGGCGACAGGCGGAAAAGAAAGGGCTGGTAATCATTGCCGGCACGGAAATGCGCCACGACTGGGACCACATCAAAACGCACCAGGCGGTCGCCGTCGAAAAAGTGCTTGGCAAACTTTATGCCGGCCGGATTTCGTTCTGTATCGGGCACATGTTCTGGAACAGGCCGATCAATCCGGAATCCGCCGATGACCTCGTTAAATCATGGCAGAACTGGATTGCGCTTTCGGGCGACCATCTTGTCGAACAGCACGTTCATAACATCGACGTGGCGAACTGGTTCTGCGGCGGCCCGCCCGTCAGCGCAGTAGGATTCGGAGGTCGCTCCCGCCGCCCGGCGGGTGACATGTATGACTTTTTCAGCGTGGACTACGACTACGGCGACGGCGTACATATCCACTCGATGTGCCGGCAGGTCAACGGATGCTGGAACTGGGTTGGGCACGACCTGGTTTATGAAAAGGGCCACACGAACGGCAACGATTACCCGAAGCCGCAGAAATCCCCCATCCCCGCCGACCTGCCCCAGGGACCGGCCAGTCATATCCAGGAGCAGATTGACACGCTGTACTACGTCAATAAAGGCGGACCCATTAACCAGGCGCGGGACGTCGCCGAGTCAACGGCAACGGCTATTATGGGGCGGATCTCCGCCTATACGGGCCGGCAGGTCACGTGGAAACAAATCATGGGGGCGACCGACGAAAAGCACGAGTTTTTTAATCTGACGCTGAAACCGACTGCCGAGGATTTCGAGATGGGCACTGTTAAAATTCCGAAGGAAAACGTAGTACCCATCCCGGGGCAAGCATGATGAAATGTAGAAATCGTGAACTAACAATGGTGAAAAACCATCCCCATCCCGATAACGACAATCGGAATGAGGCTGCCACCCAATGTAATTGATAGAAAATGGGTGGCAGCCTCAAGCTTGGACCACTACGTAGTGTGGTTCAAGCTTGGGGATGGTTGTGAATGCTCAAGGTCACCTGAACGCTTATGAACGATATTGAAGAAAATTATTTTTGAAAGAGCAGCAATTGAGCACCAAACATGTAACAAAAATCGCATCGGAATTGGCGCTGAGGCCGCAGCAGGTGTTGGCGACGGCCGAACTGCTCGAAGGCGGAGCAACGATACCCTTTATCGCCCGATATCGCAAGGAAGTCACGGGCAGTCTGGACGAGGTAGTAGTCACGGCCATTCGTGACAGGCTGAATCAGTTAAAAGAGCTGGACGACAGGCGCGTCTCGATAATCAAGTCACTCGAAGAACGCGAGTTGCTTACGGACGAGCTAAAAGAGCAAATCATGCAGGCCGAGACCATGACTGTGCTGGAAGATATATATCTGCCGTTTCGACCGAAGCGGCGAACGCGAGCGACAATCGCGCGGGAGAAAGGGCTGGAGCCTCTGGCAGAAATGATTTTTGCCCAGGACCCGGCCATTGATCCTGTGGTCGAGGCGGAGGCTTTCGTCGATGAGAGCAAGGGAGTCGAATCCGCCGAGGACGCTCTTGCCGGCGCGAGGGACATCATCGCCGAGTGGGTCAGTGAAGAGCAAACAGCTCGAGCAGAGATTCGTAAGCTGTTTTCCGGGAAAGGTCTGTTCCAAACAAAAGTCTTGAAAGACAAAGAACAAGAGGGGCGTAAATACGAAGACTATTTCGAATGGCAAGAGCCTGTCGCCAAGGCACCGTCGCACAGGATTTTAGCGATGCGAAGAGGGGCTAATGAAGGCTTTTTAAGATTGCAGATAACAGCACCAGAGGAACAGGCCATGCAGATACTCGAAAGATTGTTCGTCAAGGGACACTCGGCATGTTCGGCGCAAGTAAAGGAAGCTGTCACTGGCAGCTATAAAAGGCTGCTGTTGCCGTCGATGGAGACGGAGATTCTCGCCGCAACAAAACTAAGGGCCGATAAAGAAGCGATAAAAGTCTTCGCCGAGAATCTTCGGCAGCTTTTGCTTGCTCCACCCTTAGGTCAGAAAAACGTGCTGGCAATCGATCCAGGCTTTCGCACGGGATGCAAGGTCGTATGCCTCGACAAGCAGGGCGGCCTGAAACATACCGATGTGATTTTTCCGTTTCAGAGCGAAAAACTCGCAACATCGGATGCAGCGAAGGTCGCTTCTTTGTGCGAGAAGTTCGAGATCGAGGCAATCGCCATCGGCAACGGCACGGCAAGCCGCGAGACCGAAGCTTTCATAAGGGGCATTAAATTCGCCGGAAATATTCCCGTGATTATGGTCAACGAGAGCGGTGCTTCTATTTATTCGGCATCTAAGGTGGCTCGCGAAGAATTTCCGAACGAAGACGTGACAGTCCGCGGAGCCGTTTCCATCGGCCGAAGGCTCATGGACCCTCTCGCCGAGCTTGTTAAGATAGACCCGAAGTCCATCGGTGTCGGTCAGTACCAGCACGATGTGGACCAGTCGATGCTCAAGCAGGGCCTCGACGATGTTGTTATCAGTTGCGTCAACAGCGTCGGCGTCGAGGTCAACACCGCAAGCAAACAGTTATTGACGTACGTCTCAGGGCTCGGGCTTCAATTAGCCCAGAATATAATCGACTACCGGAGCGAAAACGGGCCTTTCGAATCCCGGCAGGAGCTTAAAAAAGTTAAACGCCTCGGAGCGAAGGCCTTCGAGCAGGCGGCGGGCTTTTTGAGAATACGGGACGCCGTCAATCCGCTCGATTCGAGTGCCGTACACCCCGAAAGCTATCACGTCGTCGATGCAATGGCAAAGGATGCCGGCTGCTCGGTTGCGAATCTGATGAAAGATCAATCGCTGCGGGCAAAAATCCGTCTGCAGGATTATGTCAGTGACAGTGTCGGACTGCCCACACTTAACGATATTATGCAGGAATTAGCCAAGCCGGGCAGAGACCCGCGAAAACAGTTCGAGATTTTCAGCTTCGCCGAAGGCGTCAACAAAATCGAAGACCTTCAGGTCGGCATGAAGCTTCCCGGCATCGTAACCAATGTTACCAACTTCGGTGCGTTCGTGGATATCGGCGTCCACCAGGACGGCCTCGTGCACATCAGCAACATGTCAAACAAATTCGTGAAGAATCCCGCCGACATAGTAAAAGTGCACCAGAAGGTACAGGTTAAAGTTCTCGATATAGACCTGAGCAAAAAGCGAATAAGTCTTTCGATGAAAGATTCCTGAGATACAAAGGATTTTAATAGACTCGTACGTAGCACGAACTTGTGTTTTAAAAAGGAGAACGCAATGAGTATTAGATTTACACGGCGAAATGTGTTGCAGTTTATTAGCGTCGGAGCGATGTCAATGGCACTGCCAAAAAGGCTGCCTGGCCAAGAGAAAGAAGGCAAGGATAAACAGCCTGAGGAAAAACCGTTAACCTTTTTCGGCTGGTCGGACACCCATATACCGGTCCACGGCGACGGGAGTAAATTGTGGCCTGCCGTTGATGCTATGAATTTGCTGCCGGGCAAGGTGTTCCCGAAGAATATCGGCGGTGTTGTCGAGACTCCCTCATTCGTATTTAATTGCGGGGACATCACCCACTGGCCCACACATCAGGCGAAAAAAGCGTACGAAGACCTGCTAACCAAACGGTTGAAATATCCCAGTTATGAAATATTGGGCAATCATGACGATGCCGGCGCCGACGGCGTAAAAGACGCCCCGCCGATTATGAAGGAGTGGTTCAAAAGACGCTATGGCGATTTGTGCTATACGTTCGATCAGGGCGGGATTCATTTTGTGTGCCCTTTCTCGGCATACGATGAAAGCCTGGGAAGTCCGGCACAGGACATAACGGCCGAAGCGCTGGATTTCATCAGGAAGAACCTTTACCGGCATTATTCGCCTGATCTTGTGCCGGAAAAGCTGATTCCCGTGCCGAAGGGAACGCCTGTAGTGGTGGCGACGCATTTGTGTTTCGATGCGATGACCAATAGAGATGCGTTTGTGGACGCTTTGAAAGACGCGAATGTGATTATGGTGCTGGGTGGTCATTATCATAAGGCACAGGTGAAATCTTATCGAGGTATTAATTTTGTACAGCTTCCATCGGTGAACTCAGCCTGGTCTGAAATAACGGTAATTCGAATTACTTCGGATCGATTAGTGGCGATTCCGTATGATTACAGCAAGAACCAGTGGACAGATAATCCAGGTAAAATTCTCGATGTTAAGATATCGAGGCCGGACAAAACAATATAGACACAATATTTGTGTTTATAAGCTTTACCATACTTTCAGTTTGAGCCTTCCCTCGCCCGGATTCTCGAAAGGCCCTGCGGACGGATCGGTTTGACTTCGCTTTTTGCCGAAATAATCAGTATCGACTTTCAAGGGCGTCCCGTCCGGATTCTCATAAGCGACGTCCGGGATTTTGGCCTTGCCTAACAGCGCCGTTGTCACGGGGGGATTATCCAAAGCTCGATACGAATCATCCAGCGTGATTTGCAGATACACATTGCCTGCTTCTTCGAAGAGCTTAATCTCCTGATCGAAATCCGGTTTCACAAGATTGTTTGTCTCCTTATCGCATGGCTTGGCGCCTTTATAATAAACATTGCCTTCAATCTGAGAGGGCAGAGTCGCCTTGTTATATTCGTCCAAACCGCCCGGCCGGACAATCAGGTTGTTGTAGAACCTGTCGTCGCCCCCCTCGATTTTCTTTAGCCCGGCGACCTTCGTGCTGTGCGGCGGATGGAAAGGTGTCTCACGTCCCAGTTCGGGCCGCTGTACGATCTGACCCGAAAACAAATTGTGCACATATGCCCCGCCCTCTGACATGTCGAACAGCGAGCGGTTTGAAAGAAAAATATTATTGTCGACCAGGAATGGCCCGTGGTCTACTTCCATAAAAAGATCTTCGCAGGTATTGTTATCATGGAAAAGGTTCCTTGTCACGCGGGCGCCCTGTGCCATCCAGTCCAGCCAGATACCCCGGCATGTGCGATAGATGTGATTACGGCTTATCTCGGTGTCAATCGCGGCGTGAATTTTGATGCCCGCCATTTCGGCGCCAGTGAAAAGTTGGCGGATATGAATGTCGTGAATGTCGTTGTCGGTTATTGTGCTGAATACTGCGCCCATGCTCCCGACAAGGCCCGCCTGCTCGCAATGCGAGATATGGTTGTTGCGTACGATATGGTGACCGATGTTTTCTTTCGACCAGCCTCTTTCCGTTGCACGCTCGATGGTCTTGACGTAGCCTTCGGCGGTATTCGCCGAGGTATTGTCCCATTTATCGCCATGCTTGCCGAGCGTAATTCCAACGCACGTCGAATAGCTGATATCGTTGTACTCAATTATCCATCCCTTGCTCCAGTTGGTACCGATCAGGCCTATCTGCTCTGCGGTGGGCGGCGCCCAGGGCGTTGCCGCGTGCATCATTGTAAAGCCCCGAACGGTTATAAAGTTGATGCCCGTCTTATCGGGGTAGAACACCGCCCGGCGGACATTTATCTCGACCTCGGCCTCGTTCAGATTGACATCTTTGAACTGCGCCCAAATCGTGGTATTCGAATCATCCACCTGGGCAAACCACAGTCGCAGGTCCTGCATATCCTGCGAGTAAGATCCCCTGAAGGCCAGACAGAGTGTCTTGATGCCGCCGGTCGGCTTGATTTTTGCCTTAAACGAAGACCATGCCTGCCAGCCGCCTGTATTTGGTATCGCACAGGCGCCCAGGAGCTCCCCATCCGGCGTGTCCAGACGAATCTCGATGGTTCCGCCCTGTGTTGCCGAGGCCGCCCGAATCTCGATTTGACTGCAGCGCTGTCGCAGGTCTATCTTTTCATAGCGCACCCAGTCACCCGGTTCGATCCAGCCGATACATTCCCCGCCCTCGGAGCAAGGGGCTTTTTGAATGCCATTTTGTGCAGCAAAACTGTTTGCGTTGATGCGTTCGGCCCTTTCCGGGCCTTCGCCGGGCTGTAGCCATGCTACATTCAGCAGCGTTCCGCCGCTTCCGGGTATATATGATGAGCTTGCCTGGCCGATGGGTTTCAATACGTCTTCCATATTGGCCGCTTCGATGAGCCAGTGGCCTTTCAGATAAACCGCTCCGGTATGATGCTGGCGTCCTTTGGGATTGAACCAGTCGCCTGC
>JAFGPJ010000169.1 GCA_016936275.1 Sedimentisphaerales bacterium | reverse complement strand
ACTACTGCGGACTGCATTTTACGCGACGGCGGGACCATTTCGGTAAGAATTCCGTCGACGCGCATACGTATGTTCATTGAATTGTCCTGCGGCTCGATATGAATATCACTTGCCCGGCTCTTGACTGCCTGGCTGAGCATCAGGTCAACGAATCTTATCACAGGCGCTTTGCTTGCCGCTTCGGCGCCCGTGACGGTATCTGTAATATCGGCCTCGTTGGTGTCTCCGGCAATTTCCTCTTCAATCAGCAGGTCGCTTTCATTTGTGTACGGGGTTGTATCGAGTTCTACCAGGTCGCGCAGACGCTGTTCTTCCACATCTGAGCCGTGATATATCAGTTCAATTGCCGAATTTATTTTATCAGATGTACTCTTAAGCACCTTGAGCGGCTGAAGGAGTTTCTGTTCGACAATATCGCGGGCAACAACATCCAGGGGATTAGCCATCGCTACAACTACACTGCCGCCATCCTGGCCGACTACAACCAGTCTGAACCGCTTGGCAATGCCCTCCGGAAGCAGTCTGGCTGTCTCAAGATCCATATCATTAAGATCGGCCGGATTGAAAACAGGGATAGGATGCTCACCGGAAACCTCGTTCTCCAGTTTTTCCTGTTTGAGCCGGGTCTCTCTGTTGATGTTCCATTTTTCGATGAGTGCGCAGGCTATCTGGTGTACTTCTATGTTATCGAAAGGCTTTTTCAGAATGAGCAGCTTATCGGTTTTCCCTAATTGTTTTATGAGGTCTTCCCAGGAATAGTCGGAGTAGGCGGTGCAGATGGCGACCTGGATATTCGGGTCAACCTGCCAGATTTTCTTTATAGTTTCGACGCCATCCCATCCCGGCGGCATTCGGATGTCAACGAAGGCCATGGCATAAGGCAGTCCCTCGTCCATCGCCTGCTGGACTTTCTTTATTCCTTCTTCGCCCTGGAATGCCGAATCGATTTCGAACTCCTGTTTTTCGCGTCTCTCCGGTTTGGTTCCGAATATGGCGGCTTCGTCCTCGGCGGTATCGTCAACGACATTGCCGCTGCGTCCGAGGATTGTCCTGAAATCCTCGTGAATCGACTCGTTGTCATCGATTACAAGAATGCGAGAATTTCTTTCAGGAGCCGCATCATTAATGCTTTGCTCATTCTCCGGCTTTTTCAACAGGGAAACACTTTTTTCGTTTTCTTCCATAATAACAGTTCTTACTTTCTATAATGAATTTATCATCATATTATATTCTTATCATTTTAAGCTGTTGCCATTGCTGCCATTGCCTCAACGGGTTTGAATGGCAGTTCGAGAGTAAATATCGCGCCCTGACCCGGGCCATCGCTGTGAAAGGAAATCGAGCCATCCATTTCCTTTGCTACCAGTGCGCTGCTGTGCAGGCCGAAGCCGTTGCCGTTCGTTTTTGTCGTAAAGCCGTGTCTGAATATCCTGGTCAGATTTTCTTCGGGTATTCCTATGCCGTTGTCGGACACTTCTATTCGCACAGTATTCTCATTGTGCGGGTAGAATTTGACGGTCAGCAGTTTCTCTTCTTTTTCGCTGCATACGAGGGCTTGTACGGCGTTGCCTATCAGGTTGACAAGGATTTGCAGGACTTTCTGTCTGTCCAGGATAACTTCCGGCAGTTCAGCAAATTCTCGTATTAACTTTATTGTGCCCCAGTCGGTACCTTCGGTATTGATATAAATAGCGTTTTCAACCACCTCGCTAAGCGATACCGGTCCTTCCACTCCTGATTTTCTGGCGTATGCCTGCTGCATATTGACTATTTCCTTGATGTGTCCGATGTTTTTGTTCAGGGATTCGAGTTTGCCGATGATTTCTTTCTGTTCGTCTGTGAGGATTCGCGTCACTTTTGTCATATATGCGGGTATGCGTTTACCCTGCAGGTCGCTGGTAAGGAATTCCGCGGGATTATCACTGTGTTCTTCGAGCATATCAGCCGCCTTTTTCAGTTTAGACAGCTTCGATTGAGTAATTTTTTCGGTAATGTATGTTGCGGCAACGTTGACGCTGTTGAGGACATTTCCGACATTGTGCAATACATGCGTGGCTACTTGTGCCATGCCTGCCTGTCGCGACGCCTCCATCAATTCATTTTGTGCCGCTTTCAATTTTTCTTCTCCCTGCTTACGTTCAATGACTTCCTCTTTTAGCTGTTTATTGGTGACTACCAGCTCCGAGGTGCGCTCCTTGACTTTTATCTCGAGCTGGGCTTTGGCATTTACCAGCTCCGAATCCCTGTGTTGAATTTGTTCCAACATTTCGTTGAATGCGCCCATAAGGAGACCTATTTCGTCGTTTCTGTGTTCCGGGACACGGGTGGAATAATCCTTTTTCGCCGAGATGCTTTTCGTTATTGCCACCAGGCTCATAATGGGGCGGGAGATGATTTTCTGCAGCCTTGCCGACATGAAATAAGCTATCACGGAGACAAGCAAAAGGGTACTGATTGTTATGATGGCATTACGTTTCAGCATTATCTGAAGGGGGTTTAAATCAGACTGGAGCGAAACGGAACCGATTTTTTTATTTTTATAGATAATATCTTCCGTAACATTCATAGATACATTACCGAAGCCGTAACCGTGTTTATTGGTTACGTATATATGGATGCTCTTCGAGTTGCCGTCGCGGTTATAATTGGCGAAAACTCTGCCTTTATCGTCATTTATGGAGGCGTAGGAAATGGAAGGTTCTATATGAAGAGAGTAAAGTGTTTTTCTTGCTTCAGCGGCGTCTTTGGCGATAAGGAGCTCGGGGCATTTATCCGCGATGATTTTTGCCTGTACCGACAGGCTTCGTATTGTATCGGCTCGGAGGGCATAGTTGCCCCATATGATGGACATGACCCCTGCCAGCAATACGACTGAAATGCAGGTAACCATCATAATCGTTATCAGCTTGTATTTAATCGACATCATAACAGAGCCAAATCCCGCCTAATAGCTTATAATAGAGTTATTCGGCCATATTTGGGGGGCGCTTTATCTAAGATGTTTACAGTCGAAGCCTGCTCTCAATTATGAACTTTCGCGACTTGT
>JAFGPJ010000168.1 GCA_016936275.1 Sedimentisphaerales bacterium | reverse complement strand
GTACCAGTCTTTGAAAGCGCCTCCTGATACTGACCCATTTCTTCGGCCATTCGGAAACGTTTCAAACACGCGCACAAGCCGTTCTGAATCAGGATAGTGCAGGGGCTTAATTAGCACCGAATTGATCATGCTAAAAACGGCAGTGTTGGCCCCAATGCCAAGTGCCAGCGCCAGCACAGCTACAACCGTAAAGCCGGGGCTCTTGATGAGCTGGCGAATACCGTATTTGATGTCGTTGACTAAGGTTGTCACAGTATTCCTTTCACCTTACGGTTCACAGTTGTAAGATGACGGAAAATGGCACAAAACCTTTGAGCTTCTTCTTCCAACCGATACTAAAAACTGTGATCCGTGATCTGCTTTTATGCGATCTGTTCTTTTGCCGCTTGCTCTTCATCCACGATTCGGCCGTCAAATAAATACACCGTTCTTTGGGCGTAATGTGCATAGCGTTCGTCGTGTGTGACCATGCAGATTGTTGCACCTTCCTGGTGAAGCTCCGCCAAAAGGTCCATCACGGCTTTGCCGTTGGCCGAGTCGAGATTTCCCGTCGGCTCATCGGCCAGCAGAATCGCGGGAGTACCGGCCAGAGCTCGTGCCACGGCGACACGCTGCTGCTGGCCGCCAGAAAGCTGGCTGGGGTAATGTTTCATGCGGTGTG
Source organism: Sedimentisphaerales bacterium (assembly GCA_016936275.1). Classification (GTDB taxonomy): domain Bacteria; phylum Planctomycetota; class Phycisphaerae; order Sedimentisphaerales; family Anaerobacaceae; genus JAFGPJ01. The sequence goes on along the minus strand of JAFGPJ010000168.1, from coordinate 16,305 downwards.
CCATGGCTACCCGCTCCAGGGCGGTTTGCACGCGCTGCTTTCGTTCGGCCTTGGGCATACGCCGGTAGGTTAAGGGCAACTCTACGTTCTCATACACGGTCAGGTCACCGATCAGGTTGAAGCTCTGGAAGATGAATCCGACCTCGCGGTTGCGGATACGTGCTCTTTGTGAGGCCGAAAGCTCCGCCGCCGGGGAGCCGTTGAGCCAGTAGTCACCTTTCGTGGGCGAATCCAGCAGGCCCATAATCGACAGCAGCGTGGACTTGCCGCAACCCGAAGGCCCAGCGATCGAAACATACTCACCTTTCTGGATCTTCAGATGTACGCCCGAAAGGGCATGGGTTTCAACCTCTTCTGTGACAAAAACCTTGTGAATATCTTCAATATTGATTAATGCATCTTTAGAGTCAGTCATTATTTGTTCTCCGAAAATAATGAAATACTACTTCAATCGTATCTTATCCACTGTGTCCCACTGCGATACATCAGAGAGAATGATCTGGTCACCAACAACCAGACCGTTGAGCACCTCTATAGTACTTACTGAGGTTTTGCCAAACTGTACGGGGACGCGCACGGCATATCGGCCGTCTTCGACAAGCTTAAACAGCTCAACTTTGCTGTCTGCCGAGGCAAGCACGGGGCGGCCCACGTAGAATATATCGATGAGCTGCTCGATCTCTATAGTGCCGACCACCGATAAATCCGGCCGGGAGCCTTTGGGTAATTCCCCATCCAGCGATACATCTACAGTAACATTGCCTTCCATGACGGTCGGCTCGATACGCGTGACGCGACCTGATACCAGACCATTGTAAGTGTCAATCTCAGCGGGTAATCCAATGCGCACGTCCCGGGCCTGACCCTGAGGTATCTGAAGACGCGCCATGAGCCGCTCCGGATTTGTGATACGAGCCACAATCTGACCCGCTGAGATTTGCTGACCCAGTTCAATAGGAACCTGAATTGGAGCCAGAACACCGGCTGCTCCTGCACGCACTTTCAATGACTTGTAGTCTTCTTCCGCCAGATTATACTGAGACCGCGCCCGCTCAAGCGAAGCTTCGTCCAGCACCAACTGTGCTGGCTTGGTCTGGTTAAGCCATACGTCAAATTGTTTCTTCTCGACGTCTAACTGGTTTTCCAGCCGCTCAACGTTACTTTTTGATAATTTCAGTTGAAGGTCGGAAATTAAACCGTCCTCATATTGCTTTTTGTCCACTTCAAACGTGAGGCTGGCATTACTAACGAGAGCTTCGGTTGCTGCAATACCGGCTTTGTATGTATATTCCTGATTCAGGAGCTGGGCCTTTGAAGCGTTAAATTGCGCCTGAGCCGAGTTGAGTTGAGTCTGGGCATCCTTCCAATTCAATTCCAACTGTGGATTGCCAAGCTCAAAGATAACAGTATTAGGCTCGACAGGAGCTCCGGCCTGAATCAAAATGCGCAACGCACGCCCGCTGACTCGTGAGGGCACAACGAGCATATCTTCCGATACAAGGGTGCCGACACCACGCACTTCAAGTATAATATCTCCTCGTTTAACACTGTCTATCAGGAGCGTTTGACGCTCTACGCTCGGCGATGCCGGTTCCAGACGCGACAGGCCCACGGTGATCGCACCAATGGCTCCCAACGTAATTAACGCGATAATGATGCGAATCACGATACGCCTGACTTTTCGAGATTTTCTTGGTATATCCATGTTAAATCCTGTTAGTTGTCGACAGTCGGTTTTGGATTCTCATCGGATTTTATTTCACTGACAATTCCTGCCTACCGGATATTAATTATATTCTTTCATTCGTACCGTAACGCTTTCATCGGATCGATTTTGGCCGCCCGGCGGGCGGGAATCCATGCCGCCAGGGTAGCGACAGTAATCATGAGTATAACGGCACAGACTATAGTCAGAGGATCGTACGGTTTAATACCGTAAACGACGCTTCGCATCGCACGTGAAAGAGCCAGGGTAATTGGCATGGCGACGGCGACACCGATAGCCACCAGTAACAAGGCCTGGCGGAGGATCGGCCGCGCCACATCCTGTGGCCGGGCACCAAGGGCCATGCGGATGCCGATCTCGCCTGTGCGCTGCGCGACATGGTAGGCCAGCAGACCGTACAGGCCAATGCAGGCCAGCACAACCGCCAGCATGGCCAGAGAACCGCACAGTGTAGTGGAGATCCTTTCCATGATAATCGAGCGGTTGAACAAGTCGGTTTGCGTTGTCAATTCCTGAATCGGGATGCTTTCATCAAGGCTGGAAATGACCTTACGTACCGCAGGCACAAGAGACAGTTCAGGTAAGACCGTTCGCACTTCAAAAGAAACACTACCCGACGGAGCCTGTCGATACGAATGGTACATTGTGGGTGCAATGTCACTGCGAACACTGTCATATTTTGTATTCCCGCAGACACCTATGATCTGATACTCGTTTTCCCCCGTCTTGACATAATGGCCAATAGGATTCTCTTCCGAAAAGAAGGCATGAACAAAAGCATCGTTGATTATCATGACCTTAGTCGAGGTCTGCGTGTCCGTCCCGGCAAATGTACGGCCGCGAAGCATCGGGATCCCCATAGTGCTAAAGAAAGTCTCATTGACCGTAAGTTCATTAGCCTGCAAGTCATCGTCCGGGTTTGTGGGGCGACCTGGCAGAGAGAAACCTGAGGATGAGACTCGTCCGGCCAGAAGGCTGGTACTTGAATACGCTACATCCCTCACACCAGGGATAGCTGTGATGGAGCGACTTACAGATTCGTAGTAGTCTATGCGTTCTGTTCCGTTGTATCCGGCATCGCCGGCATTAAGGCGAAAGACCAACAAGTTCTCTGTATCGAAACCCGGATCGATATTCTTCAGATTCACAAGTGTACGAACGAGCAAACCAGTACCGGCGACTAATAACAACGACAGTGCTACCTGCGTCACAACCAGAACCTTGCACAACCTTGCACGTGATGCTCCCTGTAAACGAGCAGTCTGCAAACCTGTAGCCGGATTCACCCTGGAAACACGAAGGGCCGGCAGGAATCCGAACAGCAAAGTCGTGGCCACGGCAGCTCCCAGGGTAAAAAGCAAAACCTTCGCATCGAGCGCCATATTAAAATGGATATCTCCAACAGAATTGGTTATGAAATTCATTATGCCGGCTTTAATCCATGATGACATGATAAGTCCACAAGCAGCGGCTATTAGCGACAGCACCAAACTCTCGACCAATGATTGCCGGATAAGCCTCCAACGCCCGGCACCAATGGCCGCGCGGACCGTCATTTCATGTTGACGGGCCGTGCCGCGAGACAATAGCATTCCCGCCATGTTCGCACAAGCAATCAGCAAAACCAGCCCAACAACGCCCTGCAATATCAAAAGAGGTTGAGCAGCCCATTTACGCTGCATCAAGGGGCCACGACTGCCATCCTCCAGGAGCATGCTCGGCTCCTTCAATTTCGAGTTTGAGACGGCAAGGGTCTGGTCGAAGAGAACCTCAAGCGAAGCACGGGCCTGCGCATCACTCGCTTCCGGGGATAACCGCCCCATGATTTCAAGCCACCAGTGATTTCGCGATGCCAGTGGGTACCCGGATTTGAGTTGTGGCTGGGCCGCCATTGGGACATAAAAGTCGGCCTGGTCGCCGGCAAGCGGCCCGGCGTATTGGCGAGGCAGAATTCCGACGACAGTGAAGCCTGACTTGTTCAAGATAACAGTTTGACCGAGAACGTTAGGATTAAGTCCAAAACGCCGCTCCCACGCTCGATAAGTAATCACAGCCACGGGTTCCGCATCATGCCGGTCGTCCCTGGGGAGAATAGGCCGCCCTATCAAAGTTTGTGCCCCATATCCATCGAAGAAATTGCCGGAGACCATAAGACCGTCGGCGGTAAAAGCCATCCCTTGCGCAACGACTGTCATACTGCCCAGTTCCGAAAAAGCAAAGACCTCGGAGAATCCTGCAGCCTGGTCACGGAAATCACAATAGGTCGGATACGGAAAGGACCCTGATGAGAACTGGCCGGATTTGCTCCGGTTCGTAGCTCCGGAAAAGTGACTGAGGCTATATTCAAAGCAGGCCCAGTTGATTACGCGCAATTCATGTGGATCACGCACAGGTAGAGATTTGAACAGCACACCATTGATAAGGCTGAAGATCGCTGTATTGGCTCCAATTCCAAGTGCCAGAGATACTATCGCTATCGCAGTAAAACCAGGGCTCTTACGCAACTGGCGAAGCCCATAACGCATATCCTGCCATATCGTTCTCATTGATAATTCCTCTTGTTATTTATTGATTTTATTCCATCTTCTCTCGAATTTACTCATATCTCAGCGCCTCCATCGGATCGATCTTGGCTGCCCTGCGGGCGGGGAGGTAGCTGGCCAGTAGTGAAGCGATTCCAATCAGGCCCACGGTTACAATTACGCTGGCCGGATCAGCTGGGCTTATGCCGTAGAGCAAATTAGATGATACCCGGGCCACACCCAATCCCAGCCCTAATCCGACCATCAATCCCACCAGTGTCAGCATGATACCCTCGCACAGAACTATGCCCACGATATTTCGATGCGTGGCTCCCAGGGCCATGCGGACGCCGATCTCCGGTGTGCGGGAGGTGACCAGAAAGCCCTTGATCGCGTAAATGCCAAGCGCTGCCAGAAACAGAGCGGCCGCCCCGGCCCCGAGCGCCAGGCGGGAGCCTAACCTTGCAATCCATACAGAGGAATCGTTGTAGCGCTTTTGTGCCAGAGTCGCAACCGATAGAACCGGCACGCGCGGATCGAATCGACGAATCGCCTCTGCGATTCGTTGCTGCTGGAGGTCCGCCAAACTCTTGTTCGCAATATTCAGGTAAAGGCATGAAGCCAAATTGTTCGTTTCTGTGGGTATATACATCTGGGCACGGACCTCCCGGTTCTCGATGCCAGGCAGGTGGGCGACAATCCCAACTACCCTGTAGGGATCGGACTCCATTTTGGTCAGCACGCCCCATTGGATAAAACCGCCCAGAGCATTGCCGTCGGGGCGGAGTTTGCGCGCCAGGGACTCGTCGATGATCGCGACTTTTTCCGCATTCGGGACATGGTCCCGCCTGTCGAAGAGCCGCCCCTGCAACAGCGGGATATCCATTGCTTTGAAGTAATCGCGGCTGACATTGACAAAGGCGGCCTTCCGTGCAAGAATTCTTCCTGAGCCGCTCTCTTCTGCCCTTGGTATGTATTCGCCAATTATTGCCCACCCGCCGCCCCCGAAGAAGACTCCGTTCGAAAGCCCCAGCGCGTTGACCTCCGGCAGGGACGCCAGATGGTCCGCCAGTGCTTCGCACGCCTGGATGCTTTGGGCCCGGTCATACCCGGCCGATTCCGGATCGATCTCGATGACCAGCTTATCCTCCATGCGGAAGCGCGGGTCCGGGCGTGCTTTTTCCAGGGCACTGCGCGTCAGCAGCGTGGCGATGAGCAGCAAAGCTACCGCAAGAGCGATCTGGCCCGCCACTGAGAGAGAACTCCACTTTCGTCGGATGGAGCCCAGAACGCTGCCGCCGGACGCCTTCATCTCACCGGCAATGTCACGTTTCGACAGCAATAGGGCGGGTCTTAAACCGAACAGCGGTATGGCAATCAGGCACAAGCCCAGTGTGGCCGCGAGAACACGAACATTCAAAGCGACCTGGATCACTGACGGCTCATCCCGAAAGGATGCGATGTATACATTGAGAATCCGTGAGCCGCAGTACGCCAGAAGAACGCCAAGGACGCCTCCGAAGACTGCCAGCAGCCCCGACTCGATGAGCAACTGCCGGATAATCCGCCAGCGTCCTCCGCCGAGGGCCATGCGGACGGCAATCTCGCGGTGACGCGCGGCTCCCTGGACAATCAGCATATTTGCGAGGTTCAAGCAGGCGATCAAAAGGATAATAGCGGACGGCGCCACAAGGACCAGACTGATGATACCGTAGAACCAACGGCTTTGATTATCTTCCCCGGATATCTCCTCCATGCCTGGTGGGCGAAGGTTGATCGAGGAACGCTCCGGCCAATTCTCGGGATATTCCTGTTTGAAACGCGGGATTATCGTTTGCAGTTGTGCCTGGGCGACCGGCATGGTCATATCCGGCTTGAGGCGTCCAACAACGTTGAACGACGGTTCCAGTTCAGGCCGGGACCGGTAAAGCGAGTGCACCGTTCGGATGCTTCCCAGCGGCAGCCACAGGTCCCAGCCGACACGCGTGACACCGTTAAAGCCCTCCGGGGCGACACCAACGATTTGACAAGCTGTGCCGTTAACGCTTACGAACTCACCGACGAGCTTCGGATTGCTGCCCAGGCGCTGCCAACAGCGATAGCTCAGGACCGCGACCGGGCTGCTACCCTGTCGCTCCTCTTCGGACAGGAATCCCCGGCCCAGAATCGGAGCGGTTCCCAGAAAAGAGAAGTAATTCGCCGAAACGTAAATTGTCCATACGCGCCAGGCAGAACCCCTGCTAACCATGGTCCCCCGATTGGGGAAAGTCGCTTGGGCCATGACATCGCTGAAGGCCAGGCCGCTGTCGCGGAGGGTCTGATACTCAGAATAGTGAAAGTCAGAATCATCAGCTCCTTGGATCACGCAATACGCCAACTGCTCGGGGTTTTTCACACCCTTTATGCCGCCAAGCAGCAATAAATCGGAAATGCTGAACATGATGGTATTGGCCCCGATGCCGACCGCCAGCATCAAAAGTGCAATCGCCGTGAATCCCGGTGATTTCCTCAGCATTCTAATGCCGTAGCGAATATCCTGCCATAACGTTCCCATAAGATGCACCTTTATTATAGTCTTTGACTTCCCTCTTTTATCGCAAATATCGTGCCAGATAAAATTCCGCCAGGGGAGAGTTTTGCAACGGCCTAATAGCATGTTTTTGTATACCGGGGTCGAATTTGATCACCTCAAATGTTCGATTTCGGAAATCGCGCGCCCGATATCGGACAGAATCTGCAGGACTCGATTATCAGGGAACGTGCTCCTGCAGGCGTTCAATGGGCAATCTCAACAGCGCCCGGCAACCTGGCCGGTCAGGATGATTCACGAGCGTCAGGTAGCCCCCATGAGCCTCGGCAATCTGGCGGCTCAGGGCTAAACCAATGCCGGAACCTTCGGATTTCGTAGTATAAAACGGCACAAAGGGATCCTTGGTCGTATCAAGCCCAGGTCCATCATCATCGACCCAAACCTCAAGAAATGAACCGGCGATCCTCCATGTGATCGTCACGTGTTCGTCCGCCTGCCGCTCGGCTTGAAGGCTGGCCTCCACTGCATTGGACACAATATTTATCAGAAGCTGGTCGAGCTGGCTGCGGTCGGCCTGAATCGTAAGCTCAGGGCCGTGCTTAATCTCAACGGACAAGCGGGTCTCCAAACCGACGACATGGTGTACCCAAGGCTCAACGTTCATCTCAGCAAAAGTCGGATCAGGCAGGCGAGTCAGTTTGGAATAGGAAGCAATGAAACCTCCTAACACCTCGGAGCGATCAGCGATGATCTCCAGGCCCTCACGCACATCATCCTCCCAATTCTGAGAGCGGGATTCTTGCCTCAGACGTGTTTGCAGACTTTGAGCTACGGATTGAATAGGCGTAAGGCTGTTATTAATCTCGTGACGCAGAATTTGAATCAGATGCCTCCATGCCTGTCGTTGCTCTTCATGAAGAGTACGGGTCATATCGGACAAAAAGACCAACTGATGCGACAGGCCTTTCTCCCTGTAGGTAGCGCGACGCAGCTCCCACCGCCCTACGCCGCCAGGAAGTGAAAGATCAACGATACGTGGCGCCGGTCCTTTCAGGCAAATATCGAGTCCGAATTTCTCAGCGTGACAGCCTATTATCTTCTCATTGTTCAGCTTGAGCAATCGTTGACCGCTGTCGTTGACCCACTGTAAAACGCCGCCCGAGTCAAATCCGAAAAGGGCCACGTTGATCTCAGCAAGTATCTTCCGCATCAGAGCCGTCGATTCGACCACGTCGAACCTCTGTCGCTGTAAGAACTGGACTAAACGATTAACTTCCCAGACCAGCTCACCCATCGCATCGTCCCGGCGGGCGCCTCGGAGACGCATGGAATAGTCACCCTCGCGTAAGGCCCCCACCAAGTTCAAAATCGTACGCAGGGGAAACGCCACTTTGTTCTTAACGGCAAAGCCAAATCCTATCCAGAATATCAGAAGGAGAATTGTTAAAGTAAGTTTAGTCGAGAGCTGAAAGGGAAAAGCCCATATAAACACCAGAGCAACCAACATACCGGCCATGCCGCTCAGCAGAGTTAACATTAAAATTCTTCGTTCGAATCTCATCTCACTCGATCTGATGCTTCTCAAGTCGACGATACAAGGCCGCCCTGCTGAGACCAAGTGCCTGTGCCGCCCTGCTGATATCTCCATCGTACCTGTCAAACGCCTTGCGGACAGCCCAATGTTCAATCTGATCCAATGTCATGTTCTCAAAATGCGGGCTCGACGGCTCGCCTGAACGAAGGCCAAGATCGGACGGCTCCAGCAACGATGTCTGCGCCATCAGAACAGCCCGTTCGATGGCGTGGTCTAATTGCCTTACGTTCCCCGGCCAGGGATAATCCAGTAATGCCTTTAAAGCAGCATCACTGAAACCGGTAATCGCCTTTCTGTATTTAGTAACATATTCCTGCAGGAAATGGGTTGCCAGCAGCGGAATGTCCTCAGGTCGTTTTCGCAACGGCGGCACATGAATGCGGACGGTATTGAGACGATACAGCAAATCCTGGCGAAAGCTGCCGGCAGCAACTTCATGATCAAGATCAGCATTTGTGGCCGAAATGATACGGACATTTACATGACAGGTCCGGGACGAACCGATGCGTTCAAATTCACCGCTTTCAAGCACACGCAACAGTTTCGGTTGTAGATTCACGGGAACCGCGGCAATCTCATCCAGGAACAGCGTTCCTTCATCAGCCAGTTGGAATCGCCCCATGCGATCGGCCCTGGCATCCGTAAAAGCCCCGGCCACGTGACCAAACAGCTCACTTTCGAAAACGGCCTCCGGCATGCTGGCGGCATTGACCGTAACCAGTGTTTTGCTCCTGCGAAGCGATGCTGCGTGCAGAGCCTGAGCCACAACGCCCTTGCCGCTGCCATTCTCGCCCGTGATAAGAACATTGGCATCGGAGGGGCCGACTTTGGCGATGGCCTCCACGACCGGCCGCATTGCCGGTGACTCAGCAATCAGCATCTTGCGGCCTTGATCTTTGAGATAATCTATCTCCTGCGACAGCTTTCTGCCTTCTCGCAAGGCGCGGCCCAGCTCGACCTGTGTTCGCAGGACGGACAGCAACCGCTCGTTCTCCCAGGGTTTTTGAACAAAGTCACGGGCCCCGTGACGCATTGCCTCAACGGCCAGCTCAATGCTGCCCCAGGCAGTCATGACGACTACCGGCAGGGATTCATCAACTTGATGGATTCTCTTAAGCAAGTCCAAACCCTGCCGGCCAGAAGTTTCGCCGCGGATATAATTAAGATCCATAAGAACAACGTCTAATTCAACGCTTTTAACCACATCGATGATCTCCTCAACAGATGATGCCGTTTTTATTTCATATCCCTCCGGTTTGAGCAGCAGACGAACGGCTTTAAGCACATCCGCCTGGTCATCTGCGATAAGTATCCTGGACGTATCTGTAATCCTCTGCATATTCGGCACGATCCTCAATGACTCCAGCTTGTATCCCGTTCACACTCACTCTTGCATATAAGTATTACGAAAAAGATAAATCGCCGCGGATCCTGTCAGAGCCATGTAGTCCAACATACTTTGCGGCCGGTAGAGATTATAATCCATCCGCCGGCAATCTGCAACATATATCAGTTCATCCAATCGTCCCAAAGATTGGCATTTTCGATTGCCGTTTGCCGTTTGTCGATTTTGAAATCGAAAATCGAAAATCATAAATCATTCTCAATCTTTCCTGTCTGATTATTTTGCTAACATTCGAATTTACGTTTGTAGTTACTATCAACGATTCCGTCTATAGTCGATCAGGGTGGGGCACGGCAAAGCATTTAACCGTTTTCGATCCCTCGTCTTCGCTCGGGACAAGCTTATAATTTACTATCGGATTTTCCATTTCGGCGAAAGCAGCAATCGAAAATATTGAAGTCATAAATTATAAATTTTAGAGATTCAGGTGTTCTGCTGCGTAATGCAGGCATTTTTTTACGTTCTCGTCTTCCAGCTTTACCTGCTCATCCACCAATAGATTGTCGATGTTAGGCAAGGTATCTTTACTGCTTGCATGTGCCCGAACGTATCTCATCGTGCGCGCCAGATTCACGCCGGGGACATCGCCAAAGGTGGCCCAGTATTTTTCGCCGAGACAGGGCACTTTCAGGGGATTGCGCGTGGACATTTCGGCGCTGAACTTTATGCCGGGCCTGGCCTTTCTGATGATATCGACAATCTTAGGCAAGTTGAGCATGCCTTCGCCAAATACAACATCAGCTAACAGGAATCCGTCTTCATACTCACAGACCGCCATGTCTTTCAAATGGACGCAGTGCGCCCACGGGGTGTATGCTTGCACTAAATCCATCGGGTCTTCCAGAAGTGCGAAGCTGTTGTTCGTATCGATGCAAACGCCGACGTATTCGCTGTCAATTTTCTTAAGCATCTTCAACATGTGAGGAATGAGCCAGTCTTTATGGTTCTCGATCGCCAGCGGGATTTTGTATTTCTCGACGATTGGCGCAACCGACTCGATATTGTTCCACGAGCGTTCGGCGAACTCGTCGAACTGCTGGCGTTTGTCGAACTGCTCGTAACGCCGGCCGCCGCAATAACCCCGAATTGCTCTGGCACCCGCCGCCTTGGCGCTACGGACACCCGCATTGAAGCGTTCGGTGTCCACCTTGCCGCCCAGCCCTACCGAATCTTCTATGAACAAATCGTTTTCTTCCACATAGGCGCGCAGCTCCCTGAGATACGCTTCATCTCGCCTACCGATGGCGCACTGAAGGCCGCCGGCCCCGATTGAATGGCAGTACTTGAGGAAGGTCAAAGGATCTTGCGTTACTTTAGGTGTATATCCGGCTTTTTCGGCCCGGCTGCGAATATTGTAGGAGAAGTCGTCAATGCCCAGCTTTGTCTTTTTGGGCACTTCCTGAGCCGGGTCGAAGGATATTGTGGATTCTTCACTCGCCCATGCCGGAGCACTTAGCATCGATGCGGCAATGCCGCCTCCTATCGATAAAAGCATTTCTCTTCTGTTCATCATTATTCTCCTTGGCTTCTATAAACATTCCGGCACTTAGTCTTAACACTAAGACCTGTGAATATTTCTGTTGCTATCTTAGTTTACTCACTAAGAAACACAAGAAGAAATGTTTAGTTAACCGGAGAGGACATAGAGAATATTGGGGAAGGAATGATAGATAAGACTTTGCAAGCCCGGCGGTAAAAATGAAAACGCTTGATCACTCCGGGGTTTAATTCTGCCCGGAGAATTGTGGCCTCAATTGGATTCAGTGTTTATAATGGAAACAATGGCAGAGTTGATAGCCATGTTTTTCAACGGCTGATAAAATATAACACAGTTTCGCATTTTATCGAAAATACAGGAGCAATGCATATGAACTCAATTGATAAATGCCAGTTGAATCCACCGGTCTCAATGAGGACGTTCATTTTCGTATTAATCTTTTGCTCGGCGGTTTTTACGCACGCTCAGTCCCGAAGTATTTCGGGAATATACCTTGATTCGTCAAAATCTATCTCGCAACGGGTTGATGACCTGCTGGGACGAATGACGCTTGAGGAAAAGATCGGGCAGATGAACATGCCGTGCTGCTATCTGGATGTCTTTGGCAGGACCCACGAGCAAGGGATTGAGTTTGCCAAGAAATTCACGGAGGGAACGGTTCGGGATGACCTCGGCCCCGGCGGAGGTTTCTTCACGCTGGCTAACAGTGTCCTCGACCAGGGAACCGAGCAGCAGGTAAACGTTTTCAATAGCCTCCAGGAAATTGCAACCCAGAAGACTCGCCTAAAAATACCACTTTTGCAGACAGAAGAGGGGACACACGGATTGATGTGCGCCGATGCGACGATATTTCCAGAAGGTTTGGCCATTGGAAGCATGTGGAATCCCGAGCTGGTAGAAAAGATATATACGATAGCGGCAAGGGAAGCCCGGGCAGTCGGGATTCACCAGCTTTTCACGCTGGTTATCGAGCCGGTACGCGACCCCCGCTTAGGGAGAAATCAGGAGGCCTACAGCGAGGATCCCTATCTTGTTTCCTGTATCGCCAGGGCGATTGTCAAAGCGATTCAGGGATACGATGTGTCCGCTCCGGATAAATGCGTCGCCGGTTTCTGTCACTACCCCGGGCAAAGCCAGCCTGTAAGCGGGCTCGAACGAGGGGCGATGGAAATTTCAGAGCGGACTTTACGCAGCGTTTTTCTGCCATCGTGGGAGGTGGCAATCAAAGAAGGCGGAGCATTGGGAGTTATGGCCACCTATCCGGCTATTGACGGCGTTGCGACACATGCTTCTTCGCATATTCTGACGGACATTCTCCGGCACGAATTCGGCTTCGAAGGTCTGGTCCTGTGCGAGGGCGGCGGTTTGAGCACGCTCGTATATGAAGGCTTTGCCAGGAATCAGAAAGAAGCGGGGATTCTGGCTCTGAATGCAGGTGTCGATGTAGGGATTTCCTATGAAGACGCCTATCAGAAGCCGCTTTTGGAAAGCGTTCGGGAAGGGCTGGTTTCCGAGGACCTTGTCGATCGCGCAGTGGGGCGGATTATCAAACAGAAATTCAGATTGGGCCTGTTCGAAAAGCCTTTCGTAGATGTAAAGCGTGCCCAAAATATTGTTCATAGCAAAGAACATCAGGAGATCGCATATCAAGCGGCAAGGGAATCTATTGTATTATTGAAGAACGAGGACCAATTGTTGCCCCTGAGCAAAGAAATTAAATCGATTGCTGTAATCGGCCCCAACGCCGATAACGAAAAAAATCAGCTCGGCGACTATACCTCGATAAACGTGACACAGGATATTATTACCATTCTCGACGGCATAAAATCGAAGGTCGGCACGAGCACAGCCGTCCGCTATGTTCTGGGGTGCAATGTTGTCGGTGACGACTTGAATGAGATCAAGCAGGCAGTTGAAGCGGCCGGCCAATCCGATGTTGCAATAGTTGTTGTGGGTGAAAACGAATGGCGTACACCCGGCAAGAAAGGAACAGTCGGTGAAGGATATGACGCCGCCACTTTGGAATTGACCGGAATGCAGCAGGAATTGGTTCAGGCGGTTTATAACACGGGAACACCAACGGTTGTTGTTCTTGTCAATGGACGACCTCTGGCGACACGCTGGATCGCCGGGCACGTACCCGCGATAATCGAGGCTTGGTGCCCGGGAGAGAAGGGAGGTGCCGCGGTGGCCGACGTTCTGTTCGGGGACTATAATCCGAGCGGGCATCTTTCAGTCACGATTCCAAGGCATGCAGGACAGCTGCCGGTCTATTATAATTATCCTCCATCCAAGAAATACTGGCTCGAAAACACATGGGGAAAACCTTATGTCGATATGGGTCCGACTCCATTGTACGCCTTTGGTCACGGACTCAGTTACACCACTTTTAATTACACCGACCTTGAAATCAAACCAAGCCAGACCGGCCCCGGCGGCAAGATTCACGTTGGCGTCACGATAACGAATTCCGGAAACCGTGCCGGGGCGGATGTTGTGCAGCTCTATATTAACGATCCTATAAGTTCCGTTTCCACTCCGGTCAAGGAGCTAAAAGGTTTCAAAAAGATTTGGCTGGAACCGGGGCAGTCCGCTAAGGTTCAGTTCGAATTGGGCCCGATGCATTTGTCTCTGGTCAATCGTCATCTCGAAAGAGTTGTAGAGCCAGGAGAATTCAAGGTGATGATTGGTCAATGCAGCGATGAAATTGTTTTGCGGGGCACTTTCAACATTACGAACTAATACCGATATACGGCCGATCAAGCTTTGTTGTTAATAGAAGGGAGTTTTTGTGGAACTTAGCTATCTTGATTACGCGGTGTTCATCCTGTACGTCGGCATTGTTGTTCTAATCGGATTCTGGGTCGCCCGCCGGGAGAAAAAATCCGCCAGAGGCTACTTCCTGGCCGGCAACAAATTGCCCTGGTACGCCATCGGTACGTCGCTAATCGCTTCGAGCGTCTCTACAGAGCAGTTCATCGGCGAAGTCGGATTTGCGTACCGTTACGGCATCGCCGTGGCGAACTGGGAATGGAGTGTCTTCCCGGCCATGACCGTCATGATCGTCTTTTTCGTGCCGTTTTACCTTCGAAAGCGTATCAGTACGATGCCCGAATGGCTGGAGCACCGCTTCGGACCATCCAGCAGAATTACGTTCGGCATCATCACCATCCTGTCCTATATCTTCATAAACCTGGCCGGCGTTCTGTTCGCGGGAGGCCTTGCTCTGCACACTATCTTTGGCGTAAATCTCTGGCTTGCGGTCATCGTACTTGCGGCCGTCGCCGGGGCATACACCGTTGCCGGCGGCCTGGCCTCGGTGGTCTGGACGGACCTGTTCCAGGCCGTTCTGCTTTTGGTCGGCGGTTTGCTCGTTTTCTTTCTGGGCCTGAACGCGGTCGGAGGCTGGGAGGCGATGCGCGGCACCGGCGACCGCGCGCATCTGATTCTCTCGGCCGACCACCCCGAGCTGCCCTGGACCGGCATACTCGTGCTGACCGTTTCGACACATCTTTGGTACTATGCCACTAACCAATACATCAATCAGCGGGTCCTCGGCGCCAAAAGCGAGTGGGACGCCCGGGCCGGCGTCATTTTCGCCGGATTTCTCGGAATCTTTCTGACTCTGGCTGTCTGCTTTCCCGGCGTTATTGCGTACCGGCTCTTTCCGAATCTGGAGAATCCCGATCAGGCCTATCCTCAGGTGGTAAGCCGTCTAATTGGCCCGCTCGGCTTCGGAATCCGAGGCCTTGTTTTTGCCGCTCTCATCGGTGCGATTATGTCCACAATCGATTCGCTGGTAAACTCTTGTTCGACCGTCCTAACCATCGACTTCTACCAGCGTCTTTGGAAACCATCCGCCACTGAGCGGGAAATGATTCGCGTCGGCCGTTATACCGCCGCGGCGGTACTTACCATAGGCGTCTTGTGGACCCCCGTCGTCGGCCGATGGGAAACGCTGTTTGGCTACTTCCAGGAATGTTGGTTCTTTATGGCCGTTCCTATTGTTGTGGTATTCATCTCGGCATTATTATGGCCCCGCTCGAATAACTTCTCCGCCACCGCCACTCTGCTTTTATGCATCCCGATGACCTTGTTGCCGGCCATACTGAAAATGCTGCGTCTCGACGTCAACTCATTCGTCCTGGCGGGTATCCTCCTGGTTCCTGTTGTCGCATTCCATGTGGCAACCAGTTACATGCGAGCCGCCCCCGAGCCAGCCAGGGTAAATCAGTGGATCTGGAAGCGACACATGCTCTTTCTGCCGAGCGCCGAGAAAGTCGGTTCTCCACAGGATGCCTTACGGCACAATCCATGGTACAAGAACCTCCTCATCTGGTGGGGCCTGGTCGCCGCCGCCTATATTACAATCTACATTATCTTCTGGTAGCCAGTGTGACATTGGGTCGTCAACGATTTAGCATTGTTTTTGTGATCATTCGGTGCTAAAGCAAACCGGTATTCCCGGATGGAGCGACATCGGAAGCGGTGCAAAATCCGACGCACGTCGCGCGCCGGAAGCACCAAAAAACCCTGATCTTGACTTAGTCGTAAAAGCATGGCCGGAACTGCCGGAGCATATCAAAGAGGCTATCAAAGCATTAATACAAACTCATTTTAAGAAGAATACCTGATTATGCCGATAGATAATTATAAAAACTACGTTTATCTCCTGGTTAAAGGTTATGAATTATGAGTGATGTTCATGAACATCAGGTTTTTGAAGAACCTCAACGGACAGTAGCCGAAGAATTTCAAGAGGAAGTATTCATAGCACAACCACCATCAATTCTACCTGGCCGAGGCTGTGAAAAGAAAGCGCAGCATAAAATCGTTAAGAAGATATTTATACTTGCCTTGACCGGGATAGTGTTACTGATAGCATTACCGCTTGCCACAGTTACCATATTGAAAAGCAGGCAATATGACTTAATGTAACCAGGCAAATCTATACCATTCTTTTCCTTTTCAGCTTGTTAGACCATAATGACTACCGACTTGATTTTGTCGGAACGTCGCTGCCTGATCGT
>JAFGPJ010000167.1 GCA_016936275.1 Sedimentisphaerales bacterium | reverse complement strand
CGGGCCTCGGAACAATCGACGGACAGGGAGCATCTTTCGAAGGGCCATACAAAGTACGTCCATATATGATTCGATTCATTCAGTGCAGAAACGTCACGGTTAAAGATGTAACCATCAAGAACTCGCCGATGTGGGTACAACATTTCCTAGCCTGCGACGACGTGCGCATCACAGGAATCACAGTCAGGAGCCTGGTCAATCATAATAACGACGGCATAGACATCGATTCGTGCAGCCGGGTTGTAATTTCGGATTGCAACATCGAATCCGGAGACGACGCCATCGTGCTAAAAAGCACCTCGGCACGAGTTTGCAAAGATATTGCGATAACCAATTGTGTGCTTAGCACCCGGTGCAACGCACTTAAGATGGGCACCGAATCGAATGGTGGTTTTCAGAACATTGCGATTACTAATTGTGTAATCTACAATACTCGGCTGGCCGGCATAGCGCTGGAAATCGTGGACGGCGGCACGATGGACCGCGTAGCAGTCTCGAATATTACAATGAGAAATATCGGCGCGCCGATATTCATGCGTTTAGGCAACCGCGCCCGTCCATACAAGAAAGATATGGAAACGCTGGGCATAGGCGTTATGCGCAATATCACAATCAGCAATATCGAGGCGACCGGGGCCAATTCGACAGGCTGTGCAATCTCCGGTCTGCCCGAAGCAAAGATAGAAAACGTCACACTTAGTAACCTGAGATTGTCCTTCGAGGGCGGCGGGATGAAAGCCGATACCGAACGCGAGATTCCCGAGAAACCGGCGGACTACCCGGAGTATTCCATGTTCGGCAAGCTGTCGGCCTACGGCCTTTATTGCCGTCACGTCAAAGGCTTGAAGATATTCAATGTGCAACTGCAACTGGAAAAGCCAGACCAGCGTCACGCCGTTGTCTTCGAAGACGTGGAAGATGCGCTGGTTGATCGCCTGGATGCGCCGATTTCGCCCGATAGCGACGAGATGATTAGCCTGACCGATGTTAAGGACGTCTTTATTCGCGACAGGCAAGGTAAAACGTACAAGCATTGATCCGCCAGCGGCGGATTGATTTGATGACGGAGAACAGATTTATGATTTTGGAGAAATATTCTTTTGGAATCGGCGACAGGTTCTGCCACCAGGGCAAGGCCCAGTTAGCGGCTATAATGAAAGCAAAAGAGCAGGGTCTTAACATAACGCCGGTCTGGAACAAGTCTAACAGGGAGCATACGATAATCGGGACAAAGCCGGCCGACACGCGAAAAGAGGCCCTCGATGCGGTCAAGGCACTTCATTGGGATGGCCCCTATTATGTCGATGCCGACCATATCGGAATGGGCAACGTCGATCGGTTCATCGAATCAAGCGATTTTTTCACACTCGACGTCGCCGACTTCATAGGCAGGCCGGCGGACAAAGCCGACGTCGATTACTTCGTAAAGAAACACAGCAAATTCATAGGCCCGCTTGCTATCGACGGCATCGAAAGCACTATCGAAATAACCGAAGAAAGAATCAGCGTAATCGCCGACAAGTTTCTGCTGGCGGTCAGGCAGGCAGGCGAAATTTATCGTCATATCGCAGAAGCAAAAGGCGCCGGCAGCTTCATCACCGAAGTATCAATGGACGAGACCGACCAGCCGCAAACGCCGGTCGAAATGCTCTTTATCCTTGCAGCCATTGCCGACGAAGGGATCCCGGCACAAACAATCGCACCGAAGTTTACCGGCCGATTCAATAAGGGCGTAGATTACGTCGGTAACGTATCCGCCTTTGCGAAAGAATTCGAAGAAGACCTGGCAGTTGTTGCTTTTGCAACCAAAGAATTCGGCCTGCCAGGGGACCTCAAGCTCAGCATCCATTCAGGCAGCGACAAGTTCTCAATTTACCACCCTATCGCCAAAGCCCTGAAGAAATTCGATGCCGGGCTGCATGTCAAAACGGCCGGCACGACCTGGCTCGAGGAATTAATCGGCCTGGCAATGGCTGCCCCCGACGGCCTGACAATCGCAAAAGAAGTCTATGCCAAAGCCCTGGATCGATTCGGCGAGCTTTGCGGGCCCTATGCCACCGTCATAGATATTGACACGGCAGAGCTGCCCACCATTGACCAGGTGCAGGCATGGGACGGCATGAGTTTCGCTTCGGCATTGAGGCACGACCAATCGTGCGAGCAGTATAATCCGCACTTACGCCAGCTTCTGCACGTAGGGTACAAGATTGCCGCCCAGATGGGGACTCGCTTCACAAACGCACTAAAAAAACACGAGGACATCATCGCGCAGAACGTTGCTGAGAATATTTACCAGCGGCACATAAAACCGGTCTTTATGGAAGGCCCTTAAGCCAGTTGCCGGCAAAGATTTCAAGGTCGGCAAAATCGACAGAGCCGGAGTGGTCCAGGTCCGTGCCCTGGCAGTAATAATTGGCCGTGCCGCAAGGCTTGTCCAACCAATGTTGCGCGAAAAGGGCGAAATCTATGAAGTTGACGCCGTCCGGACAGAGAAAATCAGCAGCGGGGATCTGCCATAGCAGCACGGGATAATTCATTCCGTCACATATTGTCCAGATGTCCCTGAAATCCCAGCCCTCATTCGTAAAGGTGGTGATGGTTCGCATTTCTTCGGTCGTTCTGCCTGTCCCACCGGGGCTGGTCGACCAGCCGCTCGTTTGGGTATCCCAAAAGCAGTGTATTACAGATCCGAGCACCCTTATATATCCAGTGAAGCCGCCGATGTGCTGATCACCCGAAACACTACCCGTTGAGTAGCAATTGAAGGCTCTGCCGGCCTGGACTTGTCCGACAAGACCGCCCGTATATGAACCCCCCTGGACGTTGCCTGTTGCGTAGCAGTTGTTGACCACTCCTTGTTCATGGGCTGTTGTACCGGTCAGGCCGCCGACTTCCGTCTGCCCCGAAACATCGGCCCTTGAATAACACATATTTACGGTGCTGTCGCCAACAATCCCGATTAAACCGCCTACATACCTGTCACCCATAACACTGCCGGTCGAATATGATTTATTAAGCCTGCCGGCACAGGTTCCCACGAGCCCGCCGACATAGTCATCGCCGAAGACGTTAGCGCCCTCGACATAGCAGTTTGAGATTGTGCCAGCGAACAGATAACCTGCCAGTGCGCCGACATTACTTCCCTGTGAAAAGACCTCTGGATTAATCAATCCCAGATTCATGACCTGGCCGGACACATATCCGAAAAGCCCTGTATAATTCTGGCGCGTCGAATTCAGGCTTAAGCTGGAGATTGTATGGTCGTTGCCGTCAAAAACACCGGTGAAAGAATCGTTCATCGACCCTGTGCCGATGATATTATATGAGGTTCCCGGATATTCGCTCAAGTCGATATCGGATCTGAGCTGGAAATGTTTGCCCCAGTCGCTTTGCGAGGCCCCGATAACGTTCATCTGCTCGGCTGTGCGAATCAGATACGGGTCATTTTCCGTCCCGCTTCCACCTCCATATTGTGCCTGAGCAAGCGGGCAAAAGAAAAAAACAGCGAACGAAACAAAGTATAAAATCACAACGAAATTTCGAATTTTCATATTTTGCCCTCCTTCTTCTAAGCAAACCGGCTAATTTATGCTGTTCCTAAATAATTAGTATAGCATTAACAGTAGCCACAGTCAAGTATTTTTAAGACTGTAACTGACACCGAACTTGTAGGGTGTGCAAACGTTTTTCTTGCACACGCGGTTCCGCGTATCCATTTCAGCGTGTGCGGCTTAATCCGCCTGTGGCGGATAAAAGACAAGCTGCACACCCTACAACTCTCACGGCAGTTTATTCGAGCGGTTCGATATAAATATTACGATACTCAATCGGAGTTCCTTCGCTCTGGAGGCAAATTTTGCCTGATTTGTCGGAGCACTTTGTTGCAACATTCTGAAGAACGCCGTTGACCATCACGACAATCCAGTCGTCCTTGCAGATGATATCGTATGCGTTCCACTCGCCGAGCGGCTTTTCGCTGCTGTCCTTGAGCTTTATGGTCCTGCGTCCTTTGACTCGTCCGCTTCCTTTGGCGTGCTCTGCGGTTTCGAGTCCTTCGATGACCCAGAAATCGCCGGCGTTACCGGAGTGCAACTGACATTCGAGGCTCTTCGGCCAGACTTTGTCTTCGCCGCTCATGTGAACGAGGACGCCGTTATTGCCGCCTTTTTCGGGCCAGCGCCACTCGACGTGTATCAGATAATCGGCGTAATCTTTCTCGGTCCGCATATAGCCGGCGGGTTGACCTTCGCAGCGAATCAAGCCGTTCTTAATGGACCACGTTTTCATGACATCGTGGTCCGGCTCGCGTGTAAACAGTTTCCAGCCTGTAAAATCTTTGCCGTTCCAGAGCATGGTTTTCTCTTTGGGCACGATTGGTTTATTCTGCCCTTCCGAAGCCCCGATGGACATCGGGATTGCCGCGACAAACAGAGCCACTGTTATCGCCAGGACTGTGATTGTCAGCATGAAACGTTTCATTGGTTTCTCCTTTCGTGTTATATCAGTTGTGTCTGGCCGGGAATCGCTACCGGCCTCATGTCTAAATCGCCGAACTCATACTTGGGCGGGTTCAGGTCCAGCTTCGAAGCCTTCATCGCCCAGTCCCACTTCAGTGCCCTGCCGGTGTATGCGCTCATCCTTCCCATGATACATGTCAGCGTGCTTTCGGCAACGCGTTTGCCCTCATTCAGATGTTCACCGGCACGAATCGCCGCTATCTGGTCGGCATGTTGTTTTATCGTCGGGCTCCAGCTCGGACCGTCGTATTTGAACGGCTTTTCCCCCTCGATAATAAGATTGCCCGAGTCCGTGAATGCCTTGCCTTTGGTCCCGATGATTCGGTTGTCCTGGCGATATGTCATTTTGTCGATCTGTGAACCCATGTATTCGATTCGCACGCCGCCCGGATATTCGTACTCGACGGCAAAATGGTCGTAGCAGTTTCCGTATTCGGGGCCGGTCCGGGCCTGCCTGCCGCCCATGCCGATGCACTGCACAGGATGCGTCCCCATCGCCCAGTTCACCCTGTCAAGGTTATGAATGTGCATTTCGACAATAAAGTCGCCGCTGAGCCATG
The DNA here is from genome assembly GCA_016936275.1 of Sedimentisphaerales bacterium. Classification (GTDB taxonomy): domain Bacteria; phylum Planctomycetota; class Phycisphaerae; order Sedimentisphaerales; family Anaerobacaceae; genus JAFGPJ01. The sequence continues at coordinate 5,088 of JAFGPJ010000167.1, read as the reverse complement.
TCATAAACAGCCACCGGCGAAGCTGCCATTCCATGTCCGACCATTCAGGCTTTCGCTGCTTAGTCTGCTCCGACCAGCTAAGCATTCCATCGCCCAATCTGACGCATTGGCCGCCGACTATTTCGCCGATGTCACCGTCATGGATTCTCTTCATGCCCTCGATAAGGTGCGCCATCCGGCGGCTCTGCGTGCCGCCAACGATTGTCAGGCCTTTTTTTTCCGCCATCTCAGACGATTCAATGACCGAGCGAACGCCAACCGGATCCACTGCTACCGGCTTTTCCATAAACACATGTTTGCCCGCTTCGATAGCAGCACGCAAATGGCTCGGACGAAAGTGGGGTGGCTCGGTTAGAATAACCATATCTACTTCGTCAATTGCCAGAACTTTCTTGTGTGCATCCCAGCCGGCAAAGCATGTATCCTCGGTTACTTGTACTTTATCTCGAAGACTCGTTGTTTCCTGGGAATCCTCCGGAGGTGGCTGTTTCAGTGTGTTAAGACATCTTTGAAGGCGGTCGGCGAAAAGGTCGCCCATTGCCACAAGCTCGACGTTCTCGGCACAGTTCAAACAGTTAGTTGTGTCGTATGTGCCCCTTCCACCGCAGCCGATCAGTCCGATACGAATCTTGTCCGAACCGGCGGCGAACATCCGGCTCGCAGGAGAGGTTAATGTTGCCGCGCCCAATGCCGCCGATGTTTTGATGAAGTCTCTGCGCGACAAATCCGGCGTCGTTTTCATTTCTTTATTTTTCATTTCTTATCCTTTCAACAAACGGGTGTTAACACATGCTCTTTAAACAAGCGGCGTCTTTCCAGGCACGGGAACCGGCGCTACCGGCAAATCGCAGAACTCATATTTCGGCGGCGTAAGATCCAGCTTCGAGGCTTTCATTGCCCAGTCCCATTTCAGCGCCCTGCCGGTGTATGCGCTCATCCGGCCTACAATCGCCGTCATCGTGCTCTCAGCCACCTGCACGCCCTCGTTCAGGGCGTCGCCTTTACGGATGCTATTGATCAAATCGATATGTTCCTGCACATAAGGATTCGATGAGCCGGGTGGTTCGTACGAATTATCGCCCTTTATATAGCCGGTCGCGCCATCGATATACGCAACGCCTTTCGTGCCAACGATTCTTTCCGAGACACGGTCGGTGCAGCCGGGAATCTGCCGGCACATGCTCAGGACGCGCACACCTCCGGGATACTCGTACTCGATCGCGAAATGGTCCCAGATATTGCCGCCTCTGCGGACCTGCCTGCCGCCCAAACCCATGCACTGCACTGGATGTGCCTGCAGCGCCCAGTTCATAATGTCGATATTGTGAACGTGCTGCTCGACGATATGGTCGCCGCAAATCCAGCAGAAATAATACCAGTTGCGGCACTGCCATTCCATGTCACTCATACTGTCGGGTTTCTCACGCCTGAGCGAGCCGCCACCTCCGTTCCAGTAGCACTGAGCCGCAACAATATCTCCGATGGCCCCATCGTGAATACGGTTGAGAATCTCGATGTAGTGCCGTTGATGACGACGCTGCGTGCCGGCCACAACGGACAGGCGTTTTTCCTTCGCCAGACCTGCCGTGGCAATGACTTTCCGAATCCCGACCGGATCCACCGCTACGGGCTTTTCCATAAAAACATGCTTGCCGGTTTTTACGGCAGCCTCGAAATGCTCGGCCCGAAAGTGAGGTGGCGTAGTTAGAATAACCATATCCACGTCGCTGTCGATAAGCTTTTGATAGGCATCAAAGCCTACGAACTTCCGCTGTTCCGGCACATCCATCTGGTCGGCCAGGCCGTCGAAGTCGACCCGGTCGTAGCGGCCTTTTGCGCCCTTGCTGAGCATGTTATAAGAAAAATCGAGCTTGTCCCGAAACAAATCCGCCATCGCCCAGAGCTTAACCGACTTATCGACCCCCATAAGAGCCTGGGTAGCGGCGCCGGTGCCGCGCCCGCCGCAGCCAATTAGTCCAACCTTGATAGTATCGGAGCCGCCGGCGTAAAGTCTGCTCGTGGCGGTCGAAAGAGCCGCAAGCGAAACGGTCGACCGTTTGACAAAATCCCGGCGTGTAAGTTTTTGGCTTTGAAGAGCTGAACGGTCTTTCATCAATGTCCCTTTCAATCATATAGTGTTGTACAGCTATCAAGGTAATTTTAATCAAACGCATGGTCAAGCACAATCTACTCACAAATGCGTTTCTATTGTATGTCACATTCAACAGCGGGAAAGCCTTTCACTTCGGCCAATATCTATATCCTATATAAAAAGTCAATAATCGTACGGTTTCTTTCCCTGTTTGATTCGACTTTTGTTCTGCATTCTGCGCAGTGTTTTGGTTAAGACCTCGGCAAGTTTCTCATTGCTCATTTTCTTCGCCTGCTCGGCGGGTATGGCTCTGCCGTAATCAACTACAATCGAGCCACGTGAGAACAATTTCTTATGCCGGGGCCAGCATTCGAAGGCGCCGTCAATCACTACCGGCACGACCGCGGCGTTGCCGCGTCTGCAAAGCAGGCCAAAGCCCGACTTGAACGGCGTAATTTTCCCATCATGCGAGCGGGTACCTTCCGGAAAGAGACAGATCCCTCTGTCTTGCTTGAGTATGTCTACAGCCTTTCTGATGGCGGAAATGTCACCTTCGCCAAGCTTGACGGGTATCGTTCCGACCGAAGTAATCATCCTGCCGAACAACCAGTGGTTAAAAAGCGTCTCACGGGCAAGAAAGCTTACACGCCTTTTTAAAGGAATGCCGCAAAGCATCGGATCGAGAAAGCTCTGATGATTGCTGATCAGCACGAACGGGCCGGTTTCGGGAATGTTATCTCTGCCATAACTGCGTACACGAAAAAACAATATGCAAAAAAGCCTGCACAGCCACCTTGCGCACCAGAACCATTTCGCTTTTATGTTTTCTTTGAGCATTTTTCTTCCACGTATCCAGCGAGCTTCTCGACGACCTGCTCTATACTCAGGTTCGTAGTATCGATAACAATCGCATCTTCGGCCGGCTTTAACGGCCCGACGGCCCTGCTTTCGTCACTTTTGTCTCGCTTTTCGATGGCCTCTTGAATCTGCTCCAGATCCCCATCAATGCCTTTTGTCAGTAGCTCTGCCTGTCTTCTTCTTGCCCTCTCGAACGAATCGGCAGTCAGATAAAATTTAATATCGGCATCGCCGAATGCGACCGTGCCCTGGTCTCGTCCTTCGGTAACGATTTTCCGCCGAACCGCGGCGAAATGTCTTTGCATTTTAACCAACTCCTCGCGCACTTTCGGCGCAGCAGCGATAAATCGGGCATTGGCCGTCACCTCGAGACTGCGTATCTGTTCGGTAACATCGGCATCGTCGATACGGACGGTCATTTTGCCAGCCCGGTCGGAGAATTGAAAATCAAACTTCTGCGTAATATCAAGCAGCTTCTGCTCATCGTTCAAATCGATGCCAGCCTGCATCGCAGCTAACGTAACTGCTCGATACATTGCACCGGTATCGAGAAAGCTCGCATCGAGCTTGCGAGCCAAAAGCCTCGCCGTGGTACTTTTACCGCTGGCCGCGGGTCCATCAATCGTAATAATCAAATCCGCCATTACTGATTGCCGATTGCCAAATGCCAATTGCCAATTTAAAATCGGAATTCGCAAATCGAAAATCGGAAATGCATTACCTTACCTTTACTTTTTATACTTTCTTATGGTTCACTTTCGCCACAACGATACTCGTATCATCGATCTGCCTAGCAAGTCCCACAAACCGCCTTCTGTATCTGAGAATGTTCTTGACCAACTGCTCGGCAGAGCCTATGGCGTATTTCTTCGCCGTAGTCAGCAGATTTTCTCTGCCCCATAATTCGTTATCGAAGTTGACCGCATCAGTCAGCCCGTCGGTGTAAAACAGCAGACAATCATTATTTTTTAATTCGACGGTTCCTATCTCGTATTCCGCCTGTGTATCCACTCCGAGCACAAGCCCGCCTTTGTCCAGATCTACAATCTGTCCGTTGCTAATCAGCACCGTCGGCTCATGTCCGCAATTGCAATATGTCACTGTCATCTTAGCCACGTCGATCATGGCGTAGAATAAAGTGATAAACTCACCGTCCCTGCACTCATCACAGGTCATGCGGTTGAAGTTCTTAATCACAGCACGCGTCCGGTTAACCAGTTTGGATTGATCTTCGGTGTTCTCGGCGAAGAATCCCTCATCCGCCTGGCATCCCGTACACTCCATGCAGCCTTCCGCATAGGCCCTGGCCGCCCCGCGGAACCAGCTCATCATCATGGCCGCCGGTATTCCTTTGCCCATTATATCTGCAATCGTGATGATTATCTGCGTGTCGCTTATCCGGCGAAAATCATAAGCGTCTCCGCCGACGTCGAAGCACGGGATATAGGCCGCAACGATGTCCAGACCCTGCATCACAGGAGCTTTTTCCGGAATCATTCTCCGCTGGATCAGTCCCGCCAGCCGCATCTGTTCGGCTATTCTGGCGCCTTCTATCGCCTTGGCATAGAGCCGGGCGTTTGTAATGGCCACAGCGCACTGCGAAGCGACCGCCCTGGCAAGATTAATATCATCTTCGTCAAAGTTCATGGGCTTTGGACTATAAAGGCGTAGCACACCGATCGCCTGGCCTTTAAAGTTCATCGCAACTGTAAGCTGACTGACCAGTCCTTCTTCGATTGTCGCTTCTTTGTATTTGACTCTTCCGTCGACGCGCATATCGTCTAAAACGACCGCTTCGCCTGCAAATGCCGCTTTTATCACGGGATCATCCTTTGAGACCACACCCTTGTTGCGGTATTCTTCGCTGAGGCCGTAGGTGCTTCGCATCTTTAATTCGCCGGCCTCGTCATCAAGCAGCCGGATCGAGCAGGCCTTAACGCCGACGATTTTAACCGCCGCCTCGGCCAGTTGATCCAGCACCTCCTGAAGCGAGAATTCCCCCGCCACCAGCGTGGTAAGCTGATAAATCTGCTCATCTCTTTCTATTTGTCGCTCTGTCTTTTCGGGCATAATCAATCACTGTTCCAAACCGTTCGGATTATACTTGAATTCCCACTCCGGGTGAACCTTAATTTATT
>JAFGPJ010000019.1 GCA_016936275.1 Sedimentisphaerales bacterium | reverse complement strand
GTCGGGAGTGATTGTGACAGGTAGTTTGAAAATGATTTTGCAATTACACCCAAGACGGCGTTGTCATCTCCTGATTGACATTGATACACAAAAGGATTTTTTGCTCCCCACCGGTACTGCATGCGTCAGAAATCAGGCCGAGGTTCTGGCTAAGATTCGTCGGATAATGGTCTGGGCAAGGCATGAAAATGTCCCTGTTATTTCGACCGCTGATGTTTACCCTAACAATAACGGCTGTAGTGAGATCAACTACTGCCTTGACGGTACTGATGGCCAGAAAAAAGTTCCTTGTACGCTGTTTCGGGAACGAGTGAGTTTCCCGGCGGACGATAAAAATGCTTTACCGGCGGATATTCTGCTGGCTTATAAACAGGTCATTCTGCACAAACGCTGTATCGATCCTTTCGATGAACCTCGAATAGAAAGACTGCTTAGCGAGGTGCAGGCTGATGAATTTGTCTTAATCGGTGCCGGCACGGAAGATGCCGTCATGGCGACAGCTATGGGCCTGCTTCGAAGAGGCAAAAAGGTTAGAATTATTATAGATGCTCTTGGTTCGCATAACATTAAGGAAGCGAAGTTTGCCTTACGCAAGATGAAGGCAAAGGGAGCGAAATTAATGAAGACGAAAAATATTACTTTTATAAACAACCAGAGATTACAAGAATAATTTCCTTTATAGTATATTTATTGTTCCCCATATCACCAGCCTTCGGCAATAATTTCAATTCCGCATAGCAAGGGGGAAAGTGGATTTTCTGCTGTTGGAATCAGTTCTATTTTTAAATCATCTTTTATGTTGATGCCTTTGACTTGTTTTATAACGAGTCGGTTAGGGCCGCCGGCTTCCTTGACGATATCGAATGCTTCAAGTACCTGCTGGTCCTGAATTGAAACGCTGAAAAGACGCCGGCCAATTTCATCTTCCTCGGTATCAGCAAAGAATAAACGCACAGTGTAAGGTTTGGGCTGCTCGAATATACCCTGGATCAGCTCTTCTGGCCAGGTAGGAATCTTTCCAATGTGTTTATCGAAGGCGTCAACAACAGATGGATTCTCGCCCGGTTGAATGAACATGCGAATATTCAATTCCCTGATTCCTATTACGCCCGAGGAGGCGACCCAGTTAAACTCACCTTTGACGTGTGAGCTGTGATACCGGAACCACTTCGGATTTTCATAGCTGGCGCGAACGGGAATATCCGGTGAAGGCCCGCCAATGCTTGGGAATTCCAGCCATAAAGTACCATTTTCGGTGTAGCGGTTTCCCGGTGCGCCGAAGTTAATCCCGACCTGTCTGACGGGGATCGGCTCGCTTGGATTAAGGTAATAATCAAAAGTCCAGTAGCCGACTTTGGGCATGTGAATCAGTGCCAGTGATGCCTGATTCTGATAGCTGCATGTGCAGGTTCTTGTATAATCGGGAGCATTAAGCACGCCGTTCGCTATAATCAGATTGGATGTGCAGCCGGACCTGAATCCACCGATATTGGCCGTACCGTGTCCGGCGGTCAAATCCACAAAAGCTCCCGAGGCAGAGCGAAAAGTCAAGAGGTTTTCACTTGCAATCGCCGTGTTGCATCCATAAAAGCGGATCCAAGTCCAGGGAATCTTCTCGCCGGTCATCGGATGATCACACTCGACCGGCTTGCCGGTCAGCAGATTAAGAGCATTTGCTTCCAGGGCCGTCGAATCTGTGCCGCCGCTGGTTTGTGTAATGATCCGGTCATGATAGATTATAGGGGGGCCTTGGTATATTTCATCGTTTCTCCACAAGACTTTACCATCAGATCCTCTGTAAGCAGTCATTGCTCTATCTGTTTCGTCTGGTGCTCGGTCTCTGGAGCGGCTGGATGCTTCGAGCAGCACATCATGCTCGGTTGAATAAGCCAGCCATGTTCCGAAGACGCTCTTTTTTGTTTGCCAAATCAATTCTCCCGTTCGTGCGTCTAATGCGTATAATGTGCGTTCTTTCTTGAAAAGCAGCCCCCGGCGTTTCAAGTAAGCCAGCTTTGCGTCGCTTATTCCATCGATACAAAAAACTATTCCTGCAGCCATAGCTATTGCGTTGTGGCGAAAAGAGTAGTCTGCATTGCGACGCCAGAGAACATCGCCTGAGTGGCGATTCATTGCAACGAGCATTTTGCTGCCGGAAGAATAATCTGCATTTGGTGTCACGCCTATGCCGGTTAAATAGTGCCAATTGTCGCCCTTTTTGAAAATCGGCTTGATATCTTTGGGTGATATCATACTCCCTTTTTCTTTTTCACCTTTCAGAGGAACGTGGAGCGGCGAAGAAGTTGCCAGCAGCAGGTCTTTCCAGACGGCCAGTGAGCCGAAATTGGGCTTTTTCTGGCCCGGCATGGAAAATTCCTTCGTCGTTCTGCCCGTAACCGGATCGAGCACGTGGATCTTGTCACCGTAAACGATATAGACAGCATCGGAGACAGTTACGTAATTACTGCCGATCTCGTTGGCGCCTGGCTGATGATCCGTATTGTCGTAGAACTTGCCGAGGTCCTCGAACTGTCTTTCCCACAGCAGGCGGCCTGTATATACATCAACCGCCCGAATCATGTTTCGCCCTTCGATGAACAGCCTGCCTCCCACGACCTGCGGTGATGGTCCATGGCCGTGACGCGGCAAAATCTTGTCGTTTGACGGCCCCCCAAACCAGAGAAGTCCAAGCGGGGCCTTAACGGCTTTGTCGTATGACATCACGGTGTTTGCAGCATCGCCGTACTGATGAGTCCAGTCGGCAGAATCAGGCAGCGGGCCGACACGTGTCAATCTGATAAATTCGCCTGTGCTTGCAAACTCACAGCCGGGCAGTCCAGACCTGATAGTACGTCTGAAAATCTCGATTTGTTTTCTCTGTGGGAGCGAAAAGCAGACGGTACCGCCATAGGGGCGTAGCGAATGATACGTTCGCTCAATGAAAATGTTGCCCTTCTCAAAGCCGGCGGCTTCAATGTCTTGTGAAACAATAAGATTTGCTATGTAAGGGGCAAGCCGCATTGTTGTTATATCACC
>JAFGPJ010000018.1 GCA_016936275.1 Sedimentisphaerales bacterium | reverse complement strand
TGGCTCAGGGAAAAACTCTCGGGGACGCTGCCTTATTCGCCAATCATGTCGCCGCCCTGTCTGTTACGAAAATGGGAGCACAATCTTCGATGCCCGATGCGGGGCAGGTAGAGAATTTTATGAAACAGAAATCCGCTCAAGGAGTAAACAATGAAAGAGCCTAACAACTCAATTATCAGTGTTCTTATTTTTTATATTGTGATTTTAGTTATTTTGCCGGTCGGCTGCAAGCACCACAAAGCGGACAAACCGAAAGTTGCGCTGATTATGAAGTCGCTGGCGAACGAGTTTTTCAAGACGATGGAGGAAGGCGCCCGCGCCCATCACAAAGAACACTCAGACCAGTATGACCTGACGGTTGTCGGCATCAAAGACGAGCAGGATATTGCCAAGCAAATTGACTACGTCGAGTCGATAATGGCCCAGAAAGTTGATGCGATTGTAATTGCCCCGGCCGATTCCAAGGCTTTGGTCCCCGTGTGCAAAAAGGCGATGGATGCCGGGATAATCGTCGTTAATATCGATAACAAGTTCGATGCCGCCGTTCTCGCCGACAAGGGTGTTAAGATTCCCTTCGTCGGGCCGGACAATCGCAAGGGCGCCCGTCTCGCCGGTGAATATCTTGCGAGCAAATTGAAGCCGGGTGACAAAGTGGCAATTATCGAGGGCGTTCCTAATGCGTTCAACGGGATTCAGCGCAAGCTCGGCTTTGAGGATGCAATGAAAGCCGCCGGTATGAACATTGTCAGCTCCCAATCCGGCTACTGGGAAACTTCCAAGGCCGAACCAATCGTCTCGGCACTGATTACCGAGTATGCGGATCTCAAGGCCGTGCTCTGCGCCAATGACAGCATGGCCCTCGGCGCCATAGCAGCAATTAAGGCCGCTGGCAAATCCGACGACGTCCTCGTTATCGGTTTCGACAATATCACGGCAGTGCAAAGACTGCTGAAGGAAGGAAAAATTCTCTGCACGGTCGATCAGCACGCCGATAAGCTGGCCCTGTTCGGCATCGAGTACGCCCTTGAAATGCTCGAAGGAAAAGGCACACCTTCGGACAAGGAGACTCCCGTCGATCTGATTACGGTGGAAACGCTTCAATGAGGCCGGCGATGAGCAAAACAGTTTTTAAGGCCAGTGACATCAGCAAGTCTTTCCCCGGCGTTCAGGCACTTTCTTCTGTGGACTTTGACCTGAAAGAAGGAGAGGTCCATGCTCTTGTGGGTGAAAACGGTGCCGGCAAGAGTACGCTGGTTAGTATTGTCGCCGGCCTGCAAAATCCGGACTCGGGCCTGATGCAGCTTGATGAGCAGACATATCAGCCCGGCGGCAAAGCGGATGCCGAAGCACATGGTATCAGAATGGTAATGCAGGAGCTGCACCTGATTCCAACTCTCAGCGTTGCCGAAAACATTTTTATCGAGAGGTTGCCCAGCAGGTTCGGATTTATTAACTACAACAAGCTTAACCTTGACACTAGGCAAGTCATGCAACGGGTAGGACTTGGAGGCATCGAGCCTGATGTGCAGGTCGGACGGCTTGGTGTGGGACAGCAGCAGATGGTCGAGATTGCCGCCGGGCTCTCGCGGCGCTGCCGGGTACTGGCTCTGGACGAGCCTACTGCCTCGCTAACCGATCGTGAAATCGATTTGCTATTCACCCAGATCGAAAAGCTCAAGGCCGATGGCGTGGGTATTATCTATATTTCGCACAGGATTGAAGAAGTCATTGAAATTGCTGACCGTGTCACGGTGCTTCGCGACGGCATAGTCGTCTTCACCGGTCAAACGAGCGATTTGAGTCCCGGCGAGATTATCTTCAAGATGGTAGGTCGTGACCTTCAGCAGGAGCAATTACGTCACGGCTCGAAATCGGGGCCGACAGCACTTCGTGTTGAAGGACTAACTGTCGGCCAGAAGGTTCAAGACGTCGGCTTTGAAGTTGCCTCCGGTGAGATTCTCGGCGTCGCAGGGCTGATGGGCTCAGGCCGCACCGAAACAATGCGGGCGATTTTCGGTGCAGATAAGGCGGAACGTGGTCGGATATATTTATACGAGGCAAACGAGCCAGCGGAAATTCGCAGCCCGCGTGATGCCGTGCGAAATGGTATCGCTCTTCTGACTGAGGATCGAAAGGAGCAGGGCTTGCTGTTGAATCTGGCTGTCCGCAAGAATATCTCTCTGGCGAGGTTGAATGATATAAGTCGATTCGGCTGGTTGGATTTATCCAGAGAAAAGGCCATAGCCAGCCGGTACGTCGATGCCATGTCTGTACGCTGTTTGTCCGTCGAGCAGACAGTCGGCGAGTTAAGCGGCGGCAATCAGCAGAAAGTGGTCATTGCAAAATGGATGTATCGTGATTGCGATATTCTCATCTTCGACGAGCCGACCAGGGGTATCGATGTCGGGGCAAAGTTCGATATATATCACATGCTCTCAGACCTGGCCGAGAAAGGAAAAGCCATTATTTTTGTTTCATCGGACCTCAAGGAGCTTATGGCTGTCTGCGACCGTATTATGGTCATGTCGGCCGGGCGCGTTGCAGAGACTTTCGAAAGGAGAAAGTGGAGCAGGGAAAAAATTATGTCCGCCGCGTTTAGCGGGTACATGGATATCTGAAGAAGAACTTAAGAAGGTTATGCGTTAGCTGTAGGGTGTGCAACTTTGTTGCACACGCGGATTCAATCGGTTTGGGGTTCATGCTAATGTAAGCAGCGTGGGCAAAAAACGGAATTTGCCCACCCTACGAGCTTAAAAAAATTATGCGTAAGATCATCAAGAATAAAATCTCGGATTTGCCTGCTTTCGTCACGGATTACCTCGGCATGTCCCTTGCATTGGTCGGGCTTGTCATTTTCTTCGGTGTCAAAGCCGACAATTTTTTTACCCTGACGACTTTCAGAACAATCGCCAACCAGGTCCCCGATATTACGATTGTCGCCGTGGGGATGACATTTGTGTTGATTATCGCCGGGATTGATTTGTCGGTCGGCTCGGTGATGGCACTGGCCGGTGCAGTGCTGGGTCTGTGTTTGATTGAATTAAATTTTCCACTGCCGGCGGCGATTATTGCCTGCCTGCTGGTCGGCGTGATTTGCGGGGCTTTAAACGGCTTAGTGGTCATCGGCTGGCGACTGCCGTCTTTTATCGTGACGTTGGGTATGCTGGAGATTGCGAGAGGGGCCGCTTATCTTGTAACCGATTCTCGAACCATCTATATCGGCGGGCCGGTCGAAGTAATTGCTGAAACCTCGGTTCTCGGTCTTTCGCTTCCTTTTATCATTGCGGTTTTTATCGTTGCGGCGGGACAGTTGGTCTTGTCAAGAACCATCTTCGGCCGCTACCTTATTGCCATCGGTACGAACGAGGAAGCTGTCCGACTCTCCGGCATCGATCCGCGCCCGCTCAAGCTTGCTGTTTTTGTTCTGTGCGCTTTTTTGACATCTATCGCGGCGGTGATACACACGGCACGTTTATCATCGGCGAATCCCAACGCCGGATACGGCATGGAGCTTCAGGCCATAGCTGCCGTAGTCATCGGAGGCACCAGCCTGATGGGCGGCAGGGGTTCGGTGGTCAGCTCATTCTTCGGCGTGCTGATTATTGCTGTTCTGGGGACAGGCCTGGCCCAGATCGGAGCACAGGAATCGACCAAGCGTCTTATCACAGGCTGCGTTATTGTCGCGGCCGTAATCCTGGACCATTACCGCCACCGAATCCGCAAAAGGGAAAATTAAAATGTAGTTTAGCAGTTCCTGGAGATAACTTTCTTAATTTCGCGAATTTATTTTTGCTTTTTTCTATCTTTATCAGGGATAAGGGCCTATTTTTAGCGATTTTTACCTATCTAAAGTATGTCCGATAACATACCTCTTGACATAATCTGCTAAATTCTGTATAATTGTAGTTTGAGTTATCATAAATATATACACGGGAGAAAAAACATGCGTATAGTTGTGAAGCAAAAAGACGGCAATACGAAACAATTCCAATTTACGCAGGGGCCTATTTCTATCGGTAGGGGGGCTAATAGCCATGTATTTTTGCCTGATAAAGCGGTCTCGAGACAGCATGCCGTTGTCCACAGCATAGAAGATGGAAAATGGGTGATCGAGGACCTGGGCTCATCGAACAAAACATATCTAAACGACAAACCGATCGACAAGGCCGAAGTCAAGCACGGCGATTGTCTGCGTATAACAGATTTTATTATGGAAATCGTGCTGGAGCAGGAAATCGGCGAGGAAATGCCGATGCATCCGGAAGATACGCTTCAGCTCGAAGCTGCACTGGCGACACCGAAGCACGAAACAGTAGTAAGAAGGCCGGACGCCCAGCACGCACCTGCCATGAGACTCGCAGCAGGAAGGTTGACCGATTTTTCAAAAGCGACCCAAATAATATTCGATGCCGAGGACCTCGATAGTCTTTTGCTGACTTTGCTGGATGTCACAACGGAGCAGTTTAACGCTTATCATGTTTGGGCCGCTTTGAGAAAACAGCCCTCCGGCCCGATGATTTGCCACGGAGGAAAAAGAAGAGATGGCTCTCCCGTCCAGCTTAGCGAATTACAGCTAAGTGATAAGATAACGCAGGCCGTTGAGAAGGGCCAGTTCTGTGTGCTGCCCCGGGTCTCGGCTCAAATGGAGTCCAAGGAAAGAATACGCTCGGCGATGGTGGCGTCTATCATGCGCCCTAATGGCTGTTTCGGCGTCCTTTACGCGGACAACGCCATGATTCACGAACACTACAGTCTCAGCGACCTGGATTATCTGATGCTTATCGCTATGCACACGGCGGCAATCCTGAAAAAATTTATGGATTAGGGATAATAAGCACTCGAAATCCAGTCTGTTTTTTCAAGCTTGATTTATCACTTCAATTCTGCTATGAGGAAAGTCTAAATATATCGGCTTGAAGTTCATCAATGGAGAAATTCGAAATGCGATTAAGCAGGTGCACAATCTCGGTACGTATGGCGTATTTAACAGGTTCAATCATTCTTCTTTTACTTTCAGGAACGTTTGTCGGCTCGGTCGATGAAAAATCCACGACCAGAGTTGCGGACGCGCCACCCTGGGAGGGGCAGTACAAAATCAAGCCGAACGAGAAGGCTCGGCTGACTGCCGCCGATGTGGTCGGCCCGGATGGAATTGTATATCCCAACTGGACAAAATGCGGAGTTCAGGGCGGGATACCGGAAGTTAAAACTGTTGCCTCGATAGAGGATTTTGGCGCCAAAGCCAACGATGATGCCGACGATTCCGAAGCCCTCGCCAAAGCATGTGATGCCGCGGGAAAAAAGGGCGGCGGCGCGGTGCTGCTGGGTGAGGGCGTTTACTATCTGGACCGCCCGGTGACAGTACGCCACGACAATGTGGTTATCAGGGGTCAAGGTAGCGAGAAGAGCCATCTGATCTTCCGATATTCAATACCGCCATCAGGCGTGGCTTTCTACAATCCGTCCGCGGGCGGCCGGGTGGGAAAGAACACACGGCTTGAAATGCACTGCAAGCCTGCCGGCCTGGAAAAAATGACTATGAGTATCGATGACACGGTTATTGGCAATTGGAGCCGGGGCCAGCACTCGGGCAATACGTTTAACTTTGCCGTATCCGGGCGACATGCCGCCGGCAAAATTCCGGACGGCCGGCACACATTAAAAGGCGTCGCGGAATACAAAAATGGAACCAAACGCACAGCGGAAATTCCCATCATAATTGATTCGAACTTTAATGACACCGGGTATGTTCCTGACATACGGGCGACGATAACTTTTGCCGGCACCGGAGCGGTCGGCAGAAAACTCAAACTCGCCAAAGACGGCAAGCGAGGCGATACGAAGCTGGAGCTGCAAAGTACCGAGGGGCTTAAAGTCGGTGATTGTATTTTCATCGACGGGCCCGCGACAGAACGCTGGAAGAAGCTCACTAAAAACGCCTGCAAGTGGGGCACGTATCGCTTCTATGAAGTTATTATCACCGACATTAGGGACAATACAATTGAGATTAATCAGCCGCTACGAATCGAGTTTCCCATTATCGACGGCTCATACGCGCAGAAAGTCGTGCCGATCCGGTATTGCGGAATCGAATCTCTCAGCATAGAGCAGACGGAAAACCTCTGGATTAGCAGCGTGATTTTCTATAACGGATGGAATTGCTGGGCGAAGAATGTGATGGTGAAAAAGTGCGGCCGGTTCCCCGTGTACGGCTCGGCGGCCAAGTGGTGCGAAATCCGCGACTGCGTATTCGACGATGCATGGTTCAAAGGCGGCGGCGGCACGGCCTACACTGGATGGGACCGGTGCTGGGATTGCCTGATAGAAAACATCGAGACGTTCAAAATGCGGCACGCTCCTCTTTTCCAGTGGGCCGCGAGCGGCTGCGTTATTCGCAAGAGCGTTTTCCACGATAGCGACGGCCAATGGCATTCAGGATGGACGAATGAAAATCTTATCGAGCAGTGCGTTATCGAGTCCGTCCGCGGCAACGGCGGCTACGGCTACGGGATGTGGGGCTCGCCGCCGCAGGATGCCGCGCACGGCCCGAACGGCCCGAGAAATGTAGTTTATAACTGTGACGTCAGCTCCGAAAGAGCCGGCCTCTGGATGGGCGGCATGAACGAGAACTGGCTGATCCTCCATAACCGTTTCACCGTGGACAACGGACCCGGTGTATCGGCCAAGACGGCAAGCTTTGACCATATTATCAAAGAAAACGTTTTCATCCTGAAGGACAATAAATCGCCGATGATTCAGCTCGGCACACCAGACTGTACAGGGGTTGAGATTGTCGGCAACAAGTTATACGGTGGCAATGGTCGTTTTTTAGCAGGCAAGGTCAGTCAAACTTTGGTCAAGGACAACAACGCTTTTCCGCCTGGTGATGCTCCAAGGCCGATGCCGAAGGTAGCCTCGATTTACGAATGGCAGAACAAGCGACAGTAGAATTTACAGTTTTCGATTTACATCCCCGATATATGAAAGTTCATGGGCTTGATTTCCTTGCCATCGCGTAAGCTGAAAGGTTTTTCGCCGAAATTGACTGTGACGGTTATGCCGTTGGAAAATGTTGTTTGCTGGACGTCTCTATCCGGCGTGAGAAATTTATGGTCGGTCATTTCGGCGTAGCCGACCGCACGGGTGACTTCACAGATATTTTTATAGCTTTGAGTGAAACGTTCTTTATCCTTTTCCCATAAGTTGCGGTCGAACATGAACATCGGGGCCGTGCCGTAAAGGATATTAAAGAGATCACGTTTCTGCCACAGCGCGGGCAGCTTGTTATTGTAATCGCCCCAGTACCACTGCGAGACGACGCAGTCGTGATAGACTAATTCCCATAACGGCAACCTGTATTTGTGCCCCAACTGGAACTTGGCCACCTGCTCTGGGACCTCGTCCCATATTTTTCTCATGTTTCGTCCGGCATCAGGGACGCGATAAGGCCCGAGACTAAGCATTCCCTCGAAATAGTGCACATACGGAACCGCCGCGTCGTGTCCTGTCTCGCTTCCAGTGACCAGCTTCATCTTTTCCGACATGTAACGCAGCAACTCCATTTTCCAATGCCGGCTGTCGCTGCGGGTCATCGGGTGCTTCGGATTATAACATTCGCGCCAGGGCGAGGCGGTTGTTGTATCGATAAATCGGCAGCGGTATGGATGCGTTTTCAATTCGCCAGGCACGCGCTGTTCAGCATGCTTGAGCGCCTGCTTATCGCATAATACGCCGCACGGGTACATCTGCCCGTCTTGGCCTCTGACCCGCCAGCCTTCAAGCGGCTTGCCGTTTTGATCGAGCATGATGTCGTCCGGCCAGCCTTCCTGGGTCCAGTCCGGGTGCTGGCCGCGGAGCTTGTTTTTAACGATTTGCGGGTCCATCAAATCCTGGTAGATGTCATATCGGCTCGTCAGAACGCCGTCCATTTCATTCATTGCTTTTATAACTTCAGGCGGCTTTCGGTTGCTCCAGAGAATACGGTTGATGCCGAACTCCCTCATTTGACGGACAATCGTTAGAGCATCGTTTTCCCAGCACCAGATGTTAACCGCCCCAATAAGCAAGTCCACGTTCGGATTTTCACGCCGCTTTTCTTCAAGCGTCTTGAACTTGCCTGTCTGCTGTGCGTACTGGCGATATCGTTTGCAGATTGCGACGTGCCCGCCTTTGTCGAAGAAGACGTAGCGCAGTTTTCTGGTGTACCCGAAATTGCCTTTTTGGGATTCCCACTTCGGCTCTATACACAATTTGCCATCGGTACGTTGTATATGAATGGCGGCATCATCGGGCGTTTCGATTATGGCCATGTGCCTCCGCTCGCCGTCGGTGACGCCCCAGAACGACATGCAGATGCCGTGCCCGCCATAGGCGACGAACCATCGAGGTTTTATTGTCTCATCATCAACCGGGTAGGAGATTCCTTCGTTCATCGGGACGACCAGGTACGTCCCCCGCTCGGTGACAAACGGATGAGGAAAACTCAGCGCCGATTTCATGGGGCCTTCGGCCGAAAGCTCCGCCGTCAATTCCGGCATGTTTTTTTCGAGGTGCAGTTTCACCTTAACGTCGAGATCCAGTCCGGGCTGACGCCATGTCATCTCGATGCCGTCCGCCGTCTGCGAAGCGTTTGTCGCTGTGCCTTTGGTGAGTGCTTTTTGCCGCCAGGTCTGTCCGGTTCGTTTGTCGGCCACCGATATCGTTCCATCGTCCGTTTCGACTGTGAACGATATCGCATTGTTATTGACTGAAATTTTTTCTGCGATTACGCCGGGTGAGCAATATAGCAGAACAACAAGAAATATCTTCAATCTCCTCAATGCAATGGTCATAAGATTTCTCCCTGACAATTTGGTTATGTTTAAGTGGGTGGCAGCCTCAAAGCCGAAGGCTTTGAGGCTGCCACCCGGCGTTCAAGCTAATTGCGTTTCTTTGCTTTTTCGATTGTCTCGGATATCGAGACTGTGGCCCCGCCTTTTGCCTTGGATTCGTCGGCGGCGGACATGAAGGCGAATATCTCAATCGTCTCTTCCTTGGGCACGGGGACATTTCCGGTTTTGAAGAACTTGATGATTTCGTCCACTAACGGCTCGTAGCCGCCGTATTTGCCGGCCTGGATAATGCTCTTGGAGCCGAACACCGTCGCGCCGTAGTCGTGTCTGCCTTTTCGCAGGCCCCTGTAGGTGCCGATGCGCCCGCCTTCCCAGATGCCGACGACAAATTCGTAATCCGGGGTCTGGATGCGCCTGACGGACTGACAGCCGGTGCCCATTACGGCATACAATATCTCGACGCCGTGCACGCCGTACCAGTACAGGTCGGGGTGGTGCTCTTCGAGGCTGCACGGGCTGTACGCATCGCAGCCGAGTATGTCACCGGCTGAGCCGGTCTTTTTCATTTCGACAATGCCGGGGGAGTAACGCAGCGATGAGCTTGACCAGCAGGGCACATTATTCTCCTCGGCGAGGCGGAATATCTCCAGCACATCAGCGAGGCTTCCCGCCATTGGCTTGTCGATAAAAAGCGGTTTCTTTGCCGCGATAACCGGTTTGGCCTGCTTAAGATGGGGCCTGCCGTCGACACTTTCCAAAAGCACACCGTCGACTTTTTGACAGAGTTCTTCGATTGTATCGACAATTTCCACGCCGTACTCGTGATGAAGTTGCTTCGTGTAGCCCTCAACGCGGTTAGCCGAGGATGGAACATCCGGTGAGCCTCCGGAATAGCCAACGACGACTTTACAGCCGTAGTTATTTGCCGGATTGTTGATCACCTTTGTAAAGGCCGTCACGTGGGAGGTGTCCAGGCCGATCATGCCGATGCGAAAGACTTTTTGCTGGGCTTGTACATCCGGCAATGGAATAATGAGCACGGCCAGCAGGGCGATTACAATAATGTTGCGTTTCATAGTGACATCTCCAAAATAAAAAAGGTTACTCAGACGTATTGAGGAATCTTTATTAGTTCTCCTTTTTTCAGCGCCGACTGATGTGCAATGATGCCGGGGACGGTGTAAGCAAGTG
The DNA here is from genome assembly GCA_016936275.1 of Sedimentisphaerales bacterium. Taxonomy (GTDB): domain Bacteria; phylum Planctomycetota; class Phycisphaerae; order Sedimentisphaerales; family Anaerobacaceae; genus JAFGPJ01. Next base: position 598 of record JAFGPJ010000018.1, on the reverse strand, counting down.
CTTCGTAAACATCTACGGTCGGCCGGCGGTTATGGACAAGTGAGTCGACGAATTCGTGCGTCAGGAACGTATGCGAGCCTTCGTGGCCGCTGTTATGACGAAGCGCTTCGGGCAGCATGTCCGTCTTCCACCATTCGGGCTGCTTGTACTGTTCGAGCTTCGGGGCCTTGCGCTCGAATCCGGCGTCGTCCTTTTCGATTTGTTCGGCAGAGCGGACAATCACCGGGCCAAGTCCGTTCGGATGCGGCGCGTAGAAGCTCATTTTATCGCCTATCCACTGCGCCCGTTCGCAGCCGCGATGGGCGCCCTTCCACCAGATATTGACGCGGAAGGCGTTGCCCCTGTTGGTTCTGAACATTGCCGATTCGTTCCAGAAGGGATTTTTGTATGTGTTGTCTTTGAGAATAGGGTCGTCGTCGCCCCAGCCGTGACAGACAACTTCGGTCAATCGCTCGCCTGTGACGCCGATAAGCTGGCTGGTGCAGTGGGTCGGGTAGTGCATCGGCGCCAGGCCGTGCCGCCAGGTTCGCTTGCCGTTTTGGAAGTAAAGCACCTCCAGTCCCGGATGCTGATACTCGGCCTCGCAGTAATAGAGCGA
>JAFGPJ010000166.1 GCA_016936275.1 Sedimentisphaerales bacterium | reverse complement strand
TCGCCCTTTATCATTTCGAGCACGACTTTGTGGCCGATATATCTTTCCAGCAAAGGCTCGAAGGAGGTTCCCGCCGAAGCCATGAGTTCCTGCTTCATCTGAGATACATATTTGTCCTGGGAACTCAGCACCTTGCCTGCAGGCGTGACTTTCTTTGCCTGGCTTATCAGCAGATTGACAACTTCCACAACGGAATCTCTGACAGTTCGAAAAACATTCAGGATTCGCCTTTTTAGCCGACGCCACAGGCCGGGGTGATAAGTCCGTTTCAATTCTCTTTCTCTTGCTCTTTTATTCTGTTCACTCAACATATCGTGAAAGCGAATCACTGCGTTAATTTCAGGATATTCGTATTTGTAGAGAATGTAGCTGGCTTCATCGTGCCCTTCCCGGTCTTTGTATTTTTCGGAATATATAAATTCCAGACCGGTATTTTCGACCCTTAATTTGCCCCAGATTGTTTTGCCTGACTTTTGTTCCAGCGTCACCATGTTGTGCTCGAAATCCCGAAGGCACTTATCCCTGCTTCTTTTTCTGACAAAGGCTCCGACACCCGCGGCAAAGATGATAAACAGTATCGTTATAGCAGTAGCACTCTCACCAAACATAAAAAATATTTAGCCCCTCAATTTATTGAAGGGTTCTTCCTTTCGATTATATTCGATGTTCGTCACTCAAATCTTTGCCAATATGACGGTATAATTCTTGCCGTAAAACTCAGCGCATTTCGGACAGGTCGTATAGAAAAAGTACATCTTTCTAATTTCTTTGGCCTTAGATTTTACGTAAGCCTTCATCTGCTGAGCCCACTTGCCGGCGTCTTTGTACGGCCCTTCGAAAACCTTGGTCAGGAAAGTGCCGGAAATCTTAACCATTTCCGCCCCGGGCACTTCTTTGGAAACCGCAATATAAATATCACTGCCCCAAAGAGATTTCTCATCCGAGAGCATAAGAGGTTCGCCCGGCAGCGCCCCGGCCTGTTGAATCATTTCCATATTTTTTACCATTACTTTCCCGAAGTTCAACGGGATGTGCAAGAAGCTCTTAACGTGGTCTTTGATAAATAATTTGTCCTGAAATGTCACTTATTTTCATCCCACGGCTCCGGATTAAATCTCGGGCAGCAGCCCGTCTCCGAATTTTCATAAAGCTTGTCCATAATCTTCACCTCGCTTTTATTGATAACTTATCAATATGTATTTTTTACACTAACATTCTTTTTATGACCTTTGTCAGCCGCTTAATGCCTTCTTCGATCTTCTTCTCGTCAGAGTTCGAAAAGTTAAGTCTCAGCGTATTTTCCCCGCCACCATCAACATAAAACGCCTTGCCCGGCACAAAAGCAACATTTTCCTTCGTTGCCAGCTTAAATAAATCCAACGACGAGACCTTTTCCGGCAGCGTCACCCACAAAAACATGCCCCCCTCGGGTTTCGTGCATCTTATCTTCTGCGGGAAATGTTTCTCTATCATCGATACCATCAAATCTCTCTGCTTTTTGTAAACCTTTCTGATGCTCGAAATATGCTCGTCAAGGTTATTATCAATCAAATACTGATAAACGGCCCTCTGCGAAAGATAATTCGAGTGCAGGTCGGACGATTGTTTTGCCACAATAATCTTTTCCATCACATCTCTACCGGCACAAATCCATCCAAGTCTCAGTCCCGGTGTAACGACTTTCGAAAATGAGCCTAAGACAACCGTTCTTTCCGGCACGTAACTCTTCATTGAAGGCAAATCTTCTCCCATGAACCTCAGCTCGCCATAAGGATTGTCCTCGACTAAAACCATATTGTAATTTTTGATGATATCGGCAAGTTTTTCTCTTTTCTGCTGTGAGTATGTCACACCCGATGGATTCTGAAAATTGATTACCGTATGGAACAATTTCGTCTGGTTTGCCTTTAACGCCTTTTCGAGCAAATCAATATCCATCCCGTCTTCCAGCAAGGGTATGGGCACAAATTCCGGCTCAAAAATACCAAACGCCTGTATGGCGCCAAGATAGCCCGGTCGTTCGATTATAATCCGGTCGCCTTTATTCAGGAACACTTTGCCGACCAAATCAAGGCCCTGCTGCGAACCGTTCGTAATCAATATCTCATCAGGGCTTGCCTGCAGCCCCTTATTTATAAAATATCGCTCAGCGATATATTCTCTCAAAGGCAAATACCCTTCCGTCGTGCTGTATTGAAGAACATTTTCGCCATCCTGGAGCAAGACTTTCTGGCACGCATCTGCAAACTCCTTCACGGGAAACAGCTTTGGATTCGGCAATCCACCGGCGAATGATATGACTTTGTCGTCCTGGGTAACCTTTAAAATTTCTCTGATGAAAGATTTGTGCGTTTTGGCCATCCTGTCGGCAAAAAGATTTCTCATTACTTACTGACCTTCCAAATTAAGCCCGGCTTTTTCCAGTGCCGCAAGCGCCCGTTTATGGCCTTTTTCATAATCGTACCAGATGTCGACGATCTTCCCCTCCTTGTCGATAATATAATTCAATGGCACGCCGCTCATTTTATAGCTGTTGAATCCGGTCTTCACAGCAGCTTCGGATGAATCCAGAATAAACGGAAAAGTCGCCGAATTGGCCTGAATAAAATCCAGCGCAATACGCTTATCATCCGCACAGTTAAAGCCGAGAATCACCATGCCCTTGTCCTTATACTTTTCATAATGTGTTTGGATATGACGCATCTCCTCTCGGCAGGCCGGTCACCCAACCCGCCAGATATAGAACCATACAATCTTGCCGCGATAGTCCGACAGTTTTACTTTGGTTTCATCGGCCAGCAACAATTCGAAATCGGGCGCCTCGTCGCCCGGCTTGAGAAGCTCCAGGTCCGGTTCGGGCGGCGTCCATTGCACCCAGCCGGCAGGCGGCTCCCAGACAAATTTCTCATCCGGAATCTCGGCGTTAATTTTCACATCCGACCAGAACTCATATCCGACCAGCGGACGCGAAACGCGAACTACTTCCTTTAATTTCCTCGGAAGGTGGTCTTCTTTGGAAAGCCAAAGATACCAAATCCGCTGGCGATTCATGAAGCTGACTTCGATCACGTCACACTCATGACCGTCGACGCTCTCGGCATACCAGCTTTTAGCGCCGTCCAGATAGGGCTGCAGAGAATCCGTATAGCCGTGAAAGGTGCTCGGATCGATAATCGTCATACCCAGCCCGGCCCTTAGCCTGCCCACCTCATGTCCGATAGAGTGCCTTGCCAAAGGGGTCGCCCTTTTCATATATACGTTCGTCTGTGCCTGTGAGTCGCTATCCGAAGCTGGCGAATTGCCTTCGGGCCAATAAATCCAGAGATTATCGCCGTCGCCGACAAGCGTTCCGCATTCCGCGCCTTTCATATTGACGGTTTCTACTCGAAAGTAGTTGGGTTTCTTCATCCAGATTTTGTATGTCGGTCCTTTACCTGAAGCAGTGCTACTGCCTCGATAAGAAAGGGTTTCGGCATTTCGCATCGCCTCAACCATCTTATCGTATAGAGCATGCGCCTCAGGCTCATCCTGAAACGTATCTTTAAACGAAGCCGCCTGCGGCTTCACTTCATTCGGCTCGGTTTGCGCCACTGCCTCATTCGGCTCGGTCTTTGTTACAACCTGGTTCGCTTCAGCACAATATGTTTCATCAGGCGTCCGATCCGTAATCACTGTGGAGGACGGTTCTCGCCGTCGGGTCGGACCATTTAAATAAACAACTGAATATACAAGCACTAAACCAATACCAAACAAAATCCATGCTATAGCCTTCTTTTTCATTTCTATCACCTGTAATCTTTATTCTCAAGTGTTCGTGGCAATTCAGTCGATGACGACCGCAGTGCCTTTGGCGGAAGCCATCAGCAGCGATTTGTTCTTGGAGCCAATGTTATCGTAGTCCAGAGCGAAGCCGACAACGGCATTGGCTCCCAGTTTCCTCGCCTCGTCTTTTACTTCGGCAATCACGTCGCTCTCCATATCCTTCATCACATCCTGGTATGACTCCGACCGTCCGCCGAAGATGTCGCGAAAGTGCGTAAAGAAATCACGAATAATATTGATTGCCCGAACGTTCCGCACAATCACAATCCCCTTGTACTGCCTGATTTTAATCCCATCTAAAATCGGCGTCGTGAAAATCTGAATATCGTTCATAGGATTCCTTTCATAATCCCCTGATACGTTTGATATAGACCGCCAGTTCGCTGCCGATACCGTCAGGCTTGTCACAGCTTTGGTCGCCCCCGGCATCGTCTACTTTTAACTTCGTTACTCCAGTACTGTTTTCACAATCGAACCAACTCCATTTATACAACCCCGCTTGCATATTTTTCAAGCCAATTTTGCCCTGCAAATTCGATGCGTACGCTATGTAGCTTATACCGGGCCGGGCCAGCACATATTGCGTCCCGCCAAATCCAAGCTCATCGTGTGGCGACATTTGCTGAAAATCAGTCGACTTGAAAAAACGCACCAATCTGCCACAGTCTCTTAGGTCGCTTTTTGACGTCGTAGCAATGTCCATTCCCAAAACCATCACATACGCACCAGCCATTGCACAGGCCCAGCACTTCTTCCGCGATTCGTCCCCGGCTCCCCAATCCGCTGCTTCAGACATATTTAGATTATATCGTCCTTTAGCATCTTTCCATGCCTGAACAATTCCAGCGTGCAATTCCTTTGCTGTCTTTACGTTGTACTGAATCGCAAACTGGTCGATGTTTTGATCATCGGCGAATTCCGAGAAATCAAGTCCATTGAGCTTGTGTACAGCAATAACATGATCGTAATCATCGGCAGCGCGGACTTCTGCGGCAATCTTTTTCACCCTTTCGACGGTTAACGCCTCCTGATATTCCTCCGCGATACACCATATCAGATTTCTATGATGCTCGAACCGATTGACGAGTGTGTGGATAAAATTCTTTTCTTCTTCACAAACATTATCGGCCGTATTCCATACCCGCGCACTGTCGTCATAAAGAAACAGATATATAACAATATTATTCTCATCCATTTCGGTAAACCATGTTTCCCATTGATGAAGCACCGCCGGATTGATGCCTTTTGCCGGGTCGTGATTGACGAATGGATTATGCGTTTTATCCCCGTCGCCGCCGTGCGAGCGTATTGCCATTAGGTAGATGCAGTTTGCCCCTGTCCCCTTCATTTTCTCAATTAATTCCATCTGGTCTCCGTCACGTGTCCCGTCGGGCCGTAAAGAGCCGCGATATAAAAATCCCTCCGGATCGCCCGGACCGCAGATAAAAAAAGGCCGGCCGTCACTGCGTTTGAGCCACTGCCGGTGTTCGGGATCAGTAACAATCCGGCTGCTTTGAGCCCCCTTTGAAGTGACGGACTCTACGAGCAGCTTCAACGCGTGGTTCTCATTCTCACGACCTTCGGTTTTAGTGCCGTTCCAGCTTATAATCAAATCCAGGCCGGGCAAAACAACCATGGCCCGAATCCCGCCATGCCCGAAACAGCCGAATGTATCAACCGGTACATCCGGCCAATGCCGCTTACCTTCACGGTCAACACCGTTTATCCACCAAAGCCAGCTATAGCTGCCTATATGGTCGCACTGATTGTCCGGGATTCTGTTTGAACCGATGGAACGCTGGCCGGGTATCATCTCGGCAGCTACATCGCCAGCTCGCGGAATCGAGTTCGGCAGAGGATTCGTGACCGCCATCGTCGCATATTCGCGGCTGATTATCTGCTCATCTTTCCATTTGCCCTTACGCAGATACAGCAGGCCGAAGCGTGCAAAATCACGCGGCGAAATCCCAAGCCGGGCGGGCCTGTCGTCGGTGCCGAAGGCCATGAAAGTCGGATTGTCCTGGCATTGAAGTTTATCGGTTAGCATAGGATGGAGCACATCTGCATCCACCTTATCAAAATCTGCTCCGTAAACCTTCTGAAACAACGTATCGAAGAACAACGCCATCTGCCAGTCATTATAATCGAAGGCCGTGCCTGGCGCCTCGGCCAGACCGTAACAGGATATCTGATTGGCACAGTGTCGCCATTTAATGTAGCTGTCCTTATAGCCGAGATTTTTATTAATCTGTTTCAGCCGCGGCTCCCACTTACTTAAGTACTCATTGAAATTGAAGATTTTGCCGTCCTCGACCGCCTTAAAAAGAAAGTGTGCATAAATAGGTTTTGCCGCCGAGGCAACGTCATTTCTCTTAGCCGCATCGCCCCAGGTATAGACCATATATCCGTGCCGGATTATGCAGCCGAATCCACCGGCGTAATCGCTCAATTCTTTGAGCTTCTCTATATCCATGCCGACCTGCTC
>JAFGPJ010000165.1 GCA_016936275.1 Sedimentisphaerales bacterium | reverse complement strand
AGAGAGCTTTTGATTAGTAATTTGAACCGTTATTTCACCGGATTCTGTGCCGGTTTGAAACCGACCGCAGGATACTGGAAGGACGGTTTGCGTTTTATAGAAGAGATAAAAACTAACCTTCCTCACGTTCGATTCGACAGCGATCAGTTGATTCGTTCTCGCTGATAAAACGAAAGATGATGACTATTTCCGCTGCAATTGTTCGGTCAGAATACGGATATGACGGTTCTCTTCTTTAATAATCTTATCTATAGTTTCTTTGCTGGCCGGATCACGAGCGAAGTCTTTTAACCCGCGATAAAAGAAGATGGCTTCCTTCGACCGCCTGATGGCGTCTTTGAATATTTCCTTTATATTTTCGCGACCGAATGGTTCCTTGAGTGAACCTGGTTTGGTGGCGAAAACGGCAAGACCCGCCATTACGTGTGGATTGGACAGGACATAATTATTCGGATCGAAAGTTCCGAATTCACCAGTTTGTTCGGAGAATCGTTTTCGTCTCTGAGCGAGAATCCTTTCGTGCTTTGCTTTCCACGTGGCCAGCTTGTAGCATGTATCGCGAATTTCCACGTCGTCGAACAGCTCGGCCGTTTTGAGGTAGAACTTGGCGCCGTTATGTTCGATCTTTTCGGCTATCTGGAGAATCTCAAAGACGTTGAATTTGGTCTCCATTACTCCACCTTCGTTAAAAAGCCTTGTCTTTCCACAGGTAACAGAGCGATATACTGCCAAGTCTTAATATTATCAAAATACCAGATTTGTTCTGCCAGTTCAATCAAATCGGTATTGTTTTTTAAAATTATCTGCTGCCGAGATTCCGTAGCGATAGTCCATTATTTATTCGTTTGTCACAAACCCCGGGTTTAAGTCTTTATCCTTTGATTTTCAGCACAGCGGCGGCACGGAGTTTGGAATTTTTAATCAAGCAAAGCACGTCGTTGGCCTGCTCTAATGGGAATTCCTCGATGGTGGGGACTATTGGTATCCGGGCCGCTAAGGGCAGGAATTCTTCCGCGTCCCGGCGGGTAACGTTGGCGACGGACTTTATTTCTCTTTCGAGCCAGAGATATTCGGCATAATCGAGCGGTGGAACCGGGGTTTCTTTGCGGATGGCGTTAATAATCAACCGGCCGCCCCTTTCCAGCACGCCGAGGGCGTCTCGAACACACTCCCCGACCGGCGTAAAATCCATAATCTTATCCAGCTTCTCAGGCGGCCTGTCGCCGGAACGGCCCGTCCAGACGGCGCCGAGGCTTTTGGCCAATTCGGCATGTTTTTCTGTTTTCGTAAAAACAAAGACCGGGCTGTTCGGGAACTTGTATTTTATTATCTGTATAACAATGTGGGCCGATGCTCCGAAGCCGAAAAGGCCGACCTTCTGGCCGTCCGTTATGTCGACGAGCCTTAGTGTGCGATATCCGATTACGCCGGCACATAAAAGCGGGGCGGCTTGTGAGTCTGAAAACTGTTCGGGGACCGGGTAAGCGAAATCCTCGCCGATTACCATATATTCCGCGTAGCCTCCGTCGGCGTCTTTGCCGGTCCATTTGGCCTTGATGCAGAGGTTTTCACTGCCTGTTCGGCAAAAATCACAATCGCCGCAACTGGAAAAAAGCCACGTAATTCCCACTCGGTCACCTATTTTATGCTTCGTTACGGCTTTTCCTTTTTCAACGACCTTTCCTACGACCTGATGGCCGGGAATGATTGGCAACTTTGTCGGCTTAAGCCTGCCTTCGGCTTCATCAAGGTCGGTATGGCAGGCGCCGCAAACCGAAACTTCGACAAGGATTTGATTTTCTGCCGGAGTTGGAACCGACAAATCGGCAGGTTTCAAAGGTTTTGCTTCTATCGGCGAGTGAGTGTCTAAAATCATCGCCTTCATTGCGAGGTTTCCTTTTCGAGCTGGTTTGAAAACACTTCGTAGCTGTCGGCTCCAAAAAGACAGAATACGACTTTCTCCAGGCCGGTATGGCCTTTAAGGTATTCGATGGTTGTTTTCAGCATGATTTCGGCGCATCGCCCGATAGGGAAACCGAAAATACCTGTGCTGATTGCTGGGAAGGATATGCTCTTTAGATGATTTTCATCTGCTAATTTAAGCGAGTTCAGTGTAGCGTTTTTTAGCTTTTGGTCCTCGTCTCCTTCGCCCATGCGGGGCCCGACGGCATGGATTACGTGTTTTGCCTTTAAGTTGCCGCCGGTTGTAATAACGGCGCCGCCGACAAATGTTCCGCCTATTTTGTAACATTCGGCCTGGATTTCAGGGCCGCCTTTTTTCCTAATGGCCCCAGCGACTCCGCCGCCCAGAATCAATTGGGCATTGGCTGCATTAACGATAGCGTCAGTGTCCATTTCAGTAAGGTCGCCATTCAGAAGCTCCAGCACGCGATTATTTATTTTCACTTTCATTTTAGCTGTGGTTTCTCAGAAGATTTTGTTTCTATCGGTAATGAATTTGTCTATTTTTTCCATCAGGACTCCCTCGCCGGACCGTTTTGTTTTACCCTGAGTGCTTTTCTTTTCGATAGCTTTCTTCTGTTGTGTTTTAGGCTTACGTTTGGTTTTTTCTCGAAGTTCCGCTTCGATCTTTGCTCGTTTTTCCGCTTCGGTTTTTGCCTTTTTCTCAGCTTTGGCTCTTAATCTGGCTTCGGTTTTTGCTTTTGTTTCAGCCTCGGTCCTTGCTCTTGTTTCGGCTTTTGCCTTTTCTTCGGCCCTGGCTTTTGCTTCGATTTCGGTTTTTAGTTTTTCTTCAGCTTGGATCTTTGCCTCGGCATAGGAACGTATTCTTTCTTCTGCTCTGGCCAATGCTTCGCTGTATGCGCGCTCTGTTTCTTCAGCAGTAGATTTTGTTTTATTATCTTCCTTAACTTTTGCCGGTGCTTTGGCGACTGTTTTTTCTTTTCCACTGACAATTAGCTGTGCTTTGGCTTCAAGCCTTTTTTTGATATCAGAATCGCTGATGTTTTGCTCGCCGGGTTTGAAAAACAAAGGTTCTGCGAACTGCACAGCGATACGGTTTACCTTGCTGGTGAGCTTGTCGATCCGGCAGACGCGCCCTATGCGATTGAAAAATACGGTGTCGAAAGAGTCTTCAGAGTCGAAATACGGTACGCCGAAGTTTGTTGTTATGAATTGATCCGGTTTGGGACAATTTTCATCGGCGTGGTAAAGAAGTGCCATACCTTTACTGGAGATATCGACCATCTGGCCCGAGAGTGGTTTTTGCTTCGGATTCGAGGCGAACCGGGCGTGCCAGCGGTAGCGTAATCTCTTTTCTGCTCTTTGCTCCCTGACTTTTCCCATCCTTAGCACCGAAAAATCATTCTACCGTCCGGGTTGGAATATTGACTAAAACTAAGAACAAAAATAGCCCTAAAACAATGTAAGGTCAAGACAAAAATATGTGGATTGTTTTTCAGTTTGGCAGTGTGGGAGGTTTTATTGCTCAACAATCGAATTCGGTTTTGCCGATACTATAACTGTTGGTGATGAAAAACATTGAGTAATAAACCAGAGGCTGGATAGAAAAATGTTCGATCCGGAATGTCAGAATATGGAATGTCCGCAATGCTTTCTTGGGAAGGTGTATTTTGACCGTGAAATCGGTTACTATTGCATGTATTGCGGCGAACAGTTCAATACGATGGACATGGAAATTCTGATAGAAAAGAATGCTATAACTTCCAATTCCGGACAAAAATCAGACAGTAGTTTCAAAAAGCCTGCCATAGAAATCAAGGAATTGCCCCCTCAAAAGGCGAAAGTGGTGCATTTCATCAACGATGTGCTTAAAAGCGAAAAGCCTGATCGGTAAGTTCTTTCTTCCGCCAATACACCGGATAATGTCTCCTTGTATTTTATAATGAATTATGCATTCGCTGCTATTGGGTTATGTCATCTCTTGTGGAAAGTACTATATAATTGTGGTGTTATAATCAGAACCTATTGATTAGAGCTTGCGTAATTGGTAGTATTAAATTATATTTGCCTTTATTTCAAGGAGACGATATGAAGTCCGAAGAGCAAAAATCATCACGACGCGAGAAAGACCAGGCGGCTATCGAACTTCTGAGGCAGTTGACGCGTAAATTGTGCTCGAATGATATTACAATTGCCAGGCTGGCGGCATTCAATCTTTCGTGGATGCAGGAGGATGGTTTGGCTATTCTAACGCAGGTTTTGCTCGGCGACTTCTCAAGGACCTCGAAGAAGGCGGCGGCATACGGACTGAGGAGTATGAAGGGCAGGATGAGAAAAATGGCTTTGGAGGTCCTTGAACAGGGACTCAAACATCGTGATCGCACCACCAAAGCGGCGTGTGTTAAAGCATTGTCCCTGATTAAAGGCGGCGCTGTGAAAAAAGGCGGCTCTATTAACAAACCCATAGCGAGCAAGCCGAATATGAAAAAAGTGTAGAATAAAACGAATTACTATAAAAAAGCCCCTGCCTGAAATGCGCAGTCACAACAGGGGCTAAAACCAGTAGCATCTGGCATTTAAATTGTAAAAAACTATATTTATGTGCCAATACCGTTGCTAAATGTAACGTGTTTTTTGTAGTTTTATCTTGTCGGCAATCCACTCAATACCAGCAAAATATACCTAAATGTGGCGGCAGATATACTTAACAATGTGGATTTGAAATGCAAAAGTGGCTTGAGGAGGCTTTGGAAACCAAGGCCGGCGAGACGGCTTGACAGATTGTGTGCATATAAAAAGCAGGCCGAGTGGAGGAGAGGGAGAGAACTTAACTCGGCCTGATCAGGGTCCGTCCTATAACATATAATACGCTCGGTTCTGTTCGAGTGTTCAGAGCAGTGAAAAACCGCAAGCCGGAATCTCTCTTAATTCTGTGCCAGATTAGCTTTTCTCAGAGCTGTTCCCTGAAATATTAAAGAGATGAAAGGCGGCGCCCGGATTCGAACCGGGGAATAACGGTTTTGCAAACCGTCGCCTTAGGCCTCTTGGCTACGCCGCCAGGCAATATTAGCTTTGAGTTTACAATTAATAAATCTCAATTGCAATAAAATTTCCGATATAACATAAGTAATACAGCATAATTTGGCAATATTATTTCAAGCGACAATACCTGATTTTATTTAATGTCAGCAACGATGTTCAGGATTACGTATGATTTTACCTCTCAGCCCTGCCCCCAGTGATATCCGAGCCTTCATTCGGCTGCCGCCCCGGCCCCTGTATATTTGTTTTTGACTCCGATTTGCCGGATTCTCGTTGTTAAAGTTGCTGACTGTTGTGCGCATTCCCAGCGCATTATCCCGGTAAAGTGTGAGTTTTTTCCAGAATTGGGAAAATTTTTGTTAACATCTTATCAGTTAGTGCGTCTAAATCTATAGAGTACGGTTTAGCATAACCGATGTGAGTGTCCCACTTTAGTCAGGCAGCATATTGCCAATGGCTTGGGAAAGACTGCTATAGAGGGGGAAAGAGTCTTTTGCAATGCTCAGAAAGCTGCTCACATGGCCTATTATTCTCACTGGCACCATTCTTGGGACGGGTGTGTTAGTGTGGACTAAGTATGTACGCTGTCAGCAGAGGGAGAAAAGTTTGATGTTTCTTGGACATGATAAAAGTGCAGATGACAACAAGGGAAGGTAACAAAGCGGACGAAAGACCGGCATTTTCGAGACTGATGCTGTTGGTTTTTATTTGTATTGCCGCCGTTGCCTCCATAGGTATATTGGCGCTTTTCAACAAGAAACAGGGCGATTCAGGCTCTTCGAGTTTGAGCACAGGTCTGTTTGCGGTAAAGCGCGGAGATTTAACGATCAGCGTGACCGAAAGCGGCAGCATCAAGGCAGTAAATACGAAGGATATTAAGTCCCAGGTGGAAGGCAGGGCGACTATAGTCAGCATCGTCCCTGAGGGCACCATGATAACTGCTGAAGATGTAAACGACGGCAGGATTCTGGTTGAGCTGGATTCTTCGGAATTGAAAGAACAGTTGTCACAGAGGGAAATCGAGCTGACCAGCGCCGAGGCAAGCTATACCGATGCGAACGAATCGTATCTTATTCAGGTAAAGCAAAATGAAAGTGATATAACCGCTGCTGAATTGAAAATGAAGTTTGCCTTGATGGACCTTCAGAAGTATATCGGTGAGAGTATCGCGAAGACCGTTATTGAGCGATGCGGCTCTGATCCGAATTCGAGCCTTGACACGTCATTTCTCCTGGAGGACTCCAGCAGCCTGGGCGGCTCGGCCTCCCGACAGCTCAAAGTATTGAGAAACGACATTCTGCTTGCCCAGGGACAGCTTGAAAAAGCAACGGACGTATTGGAGGGTACGCAAAAGCTTCACGATGCGAACTACGCATCTGATCTGGACTTGATGAGCGCCCGGTTGGATGTGGATCGATTTCGGATTCAAACCGAAAGCGCCGAGGAAGCTCTGAATCTGTATCAGCTCTATGATTTTCCGAAAGAAACCGAGAAGTTCCTCAGTGACTACCGGGAGGCCGCGAGGGAATTGGATAGAACTAATGCACGTGCCCGAGCACAACTGGCCCAGGCCAAGGCGAAGCTTGCAAGCGCAAAGTCCACGTTAGATACGCAGAATCGGCGTCTGAAAAAACTACACGAGCAGATCGAGGCTTGTACCATCCGGGCGCCTGCGGTAGGCCAGGTAGTTTACTGGTCAAGCACGGAGCGTTGGGTACGGACAAAAATTGAGCAGGGAGCGGAGATACCCGAAGGCTATAAGATAATAACAATACCCGATGCGTCCGAAATGAAGGTCGAGGTCAAAATCCACGAGACCTGGATCGACAGGATTGAGCCGAACCAGCCGGCCGATATCAGGGTCGAGGCATTTCCGGATAAGACCTTCACCGGCAGGGTTCTGAAAAAAGCACCGTTGGCCGATGCGGAGGACTGGCTGAATCCGGACCTTAAAGTATATGCAACGGATATTGGTATTGACGGAACACACGACTATCTCAAGACCGGTATGACCGGGAAGGTCACGATTGTTATCGACAAGCTGCCGGATGTTCTCTACGTGCCGATACAGTCCGTCGTGACGATTGAGGACAAGAAGGTTTGCTACGTTGCAGGAAGCCCCGCCCAAAAGCGCGAGGTTGAGACAGGATTGTTCAACGATAATTTCGTTCAGATTAAAAGTGGCCTGACTGAGGGCGAGAAGGTGCTGCTTAATCCGCCCAAATGGACTGAGCCGGAGAAAACAGCAGAACTGGCGGAAACTGGATCGGAGCCGGTAAAAGAACAGACAGAAGTACAAGCAGTACAATAAGAATTAGTTGCTATGCGTTGGTCGGGTGTTAAAAGGACGTTAAAGCTGGGCATCAAAAGCCTATGGATGCACCGGTTGCGTTCTGCGCTAACGACACTCGGCATAGTTTTCGGCGTCTGCTCTGTGATCGCCATGCTCGCGATAGGTGAAGGGGCCAGCCGCGAGGCACAGGAATTGATAGCCCGGCTCGGGAGCAGAAATCTGATTGTCGAGACGGTCGAGCCTCCAGAAAAGCGAGCCGATACGAGTGAGCAGCGGCGGATGCGGACCTACGGCCTGACCTATAAGGACGCCGAGTCGATTCGTAACAGCCTGCCGGATGTCGAGGTTGTAGTACCCGTCCGCGAGATCGACCAGGAAGCACGATACGGCAGCCGTAAGGTGGCTATCAAAATCGTGGGTACAATTCCGTGGTACACGGCGGTTTCGCCGGTTCACGTGGTTCATGGACGGTTTTTGAGCAGTATCGATCTGCATCAGCAGCAGAGCGTGTGCGTGGTCGATGAGCAGCTTGTAAGCGGTCTGTTCGGATTCGATGAGCCGCTCGGCAAGGACATTAGGATAAAGGGCAGTTGCTACCGGGTCGTAGGTGTCGCCGGGGCACCGTCGGTTGTGGGCAGAAAGAGCGGCTCGAAAAACGCTTTAGCGGCAGGAATCGGTTCCGACAGTGGGGCCACCGGTAGTTTATATTTGCCTTTATCGACTGCCAAATCCCGATTTACCGAGTTGAGCGCCAGCTTCACCGGGGGCAGTGAGAGCATAGAAAAAGTTCAGCTACAAAAGATCACAGTGAAGATCAAATCGACCGATCAGGTCTTGCCCATGCGTGATATTCTGGATACTCTGCTGTCGCGTCTTCACAAAGACAAGAAGGACTATCGCATAATTGTGCCGCTTGAGCTGCTGTACCAGGCCAGGCGAACGCAGCGGATTTTCAGTATCGTTCTCGGTTCGATCGCCACGATTTCGCTTCTGGTTGGCGGCATCGGAATTATGAATATTATGCTTGCTACCGTTAGCGAGCGAACACGAGAGATTGGTATCCGTCGGGCCCTCGGTGCTACGAAACGCAATATAATCGTTCAGTTCCTTTCAGAAACGCTTATGTTGACATTTATCGGGGGTGTTCTTGGAATTGTCCTGGGCTCTCTAATTCCGTTTCTGGTGACTCGTTTCGGCAATATGCCAACGATCATTACGGGGCTGTCGCTGATCCTGGCCTTTGGTATTAGCGCTGCGGTTGGGGTAATCTTCGGTATGTATCCGGCCTATCGAGCCGCCAATATGGATCCGATTGAATCGCTCCGGCATGAATAATTTCACTCGTGAATCCGGCTTCCTGGCAAAAAATTCGTTAAAAACATGTTGTTCAAGGCGCCCGATTTTAGGGCAACATTATTGCATGGAAAATTAACAGCTCCTGGTGCCATTGAAATCACGCTTTTACTCTTTTCTTTTATGGAGTTTTATTGTATAATGACTGTAGTATTGAAGAATGGAGATCGGGTATATGTAATTTGAGGATCCTGGTGATCTGAAGTCATCTTTTTCTCATCTACAGGCAGAATTCGCTCGAACGATTGTTTATCAGGAAGATACCGTTTGAAAAGGAGCAGAATATTAGAGATTATTCTCTAAAAATTGGTTAACAGATATGAATAAATATGGCGTTAATAGGGTGATAAAAGGTATCGGAGGAGAGTTTTATGCTTCGTTGTTATAGAGATTCCGCCGTAAGGCGTCCTGTGGACTTACAGAGAATTCGGCTTGAGACGTTTTTATGCCGGGTGCTCGGCATCGCCGTTATACTTGGTTTTGCCGGTTGCAGTCCGCAGCAGTACAAAGCCCAGGCCGACGAAGAGGTATATCAGATTGTCGATAACAAATGGTCGGACGGCCTCGGCCATAAGTCTAATTATATAATCGGTGATAGCAATGTTCCACCAAAACCTGATGATATTCAAATTGAGCTGGCCGTGCCTGACTCAGGTGTGCTCACTCTCGCGCAAGCGGTTGCCATCGCTACAGCATATAACAGGGACTACCAGAGCCGTAAAGAAGAGCTTTATCTAAAAGCGCTTGATCTTACACTTGTCCGCCATGAGTTTGCCCGGCAGTGGTTCGGAACTGTTGATGCGAAATACATCAGTGACGACGACGGCGAAAAGTTAACAATGAGCAGTCAGGGCAACAGGATTGGATTTAGCCAATTATTGGCCGATGGGGCAAAGATCAGCATAAATATAGCAATGGATTGGACGAGGTTTCTTACCGGCGATCCACGGACCTCGCTGGCTTCGATTCTAAGTGCTGAGGCGACCCAGCCGTTGCTTCGAGGCAGTGGCCGGGAAATAGTACTGGAGAATCTCACGCAGGCCGAGCGGGATGTTTTATATCAGATACGCCTGTTCAACCGTTATCGCAAGGATTTTGTGGTCTCGATTGCAGATGACTATTACCGCGTTTTGGAGCAAAGGGCTAATGTGACCAACGCCGAAAACAGTTATTACAGGCTTCTCGAATCAAGAAAGCGGCTGGAAATCGAGGTTGAAGCCGGTTCGGCAAGGCCGTTCGATGTGGATGAGGCCGAGCAGCAGGCTTTGAATGCTGAAAATCGGTGGGTGCAGGCCCAGCAAAGTTATGAGAGGGCGCTTGATGAATTCAAGTTAAGGCTTTCTTTGCCGCCCAGCGCCGAAATTGAGCTGGACGATAATGAATTGAAGGCCCTCGAAGATATCGGTATAATCGAGCCCGGTTATGAATTGAATGAAGCGGTCGAGACGGCATTACTTCGCCGTCTGGATTTGGCCAACAGCAAAGACCGGGTCGATGATCGGACAAGGAAAGTTATGGTTGCTGCCGATAATCTTGGTATAGAGCTTGATCTGGTCGGTAGCGCCGGCGTTAGTTCGACGCCGGAAACGAATTTTGACAGGTTGCAATTTCATGAGGGGGATTATAGTTTCGGTCT
>JAFGPJ010000164.1 GCA_016936275.1 Sedimentisphaerales bacterium | reverse complement strand
CGGCTACGCCAGTCTTGACGAAGGCCAGAAGGTCCAGTTCGAGATCGGACAGGGCAAAAAAGGCCCGTGTGCGACAAACGTCATCCCCAGCTAATTCAAAATCAGCAGCGGAAAAACCAGCGGGCTCCGCTCAAATCGGGGCCCGTTTTTAATTTAATATTGCATCCCCGTATAATCGACAATAGTCTAAAGCTTATCTGGATTGATTATAGAGGAAACTTTTTTAACTTTCGAGATGAGTACCGAACACATAAGAAATTTTTCGATTATAGCACATATTGATCACGGCAAGAGCACACTTGCAGACCGCATGCTCGAACTGACGGGCACGATTAACGACCGGCAAAAGGTCGATCAGTTTCTTGATGACATGGACCTCGAACGCGAGCGGGGAATAACTATAAAGGCCTCGGCGGTAACGATGAACTATCAGCACCAGGGCAAGACTTATATGCTGAACCTGATCGATACCCCCGGACATGTCGATTTTCATTACGAAGTTTCAAGAGCACTGGCCGCCTGCGAGGGCGCGCTGCTCGTGGTCGATGCCAGCCAGGGCGTCGAGGCACAAACCGTGGCGAACGCTTATCTGGCTATCGAAAATAACGTCGAGCTTTTAAGCGTAATCAATAAAGTTGACCTGCCCGCGGCAGATCCTGATCGAGTAGCCGAAGAAATCGATCATATTATCGGGATCAGCGCTAATGAGTCTTTCAAGATAAGCGCAAAGAGCGGATTGGGAATAGACGAGCTTCTCGAGGGAATAGTAACCTTCCTTCCGGCACCCAGAGATAAAAGCAACCAGCCAACCGCAGCATTAATTTTTGACAGTCACTGCGACCAGTACAAGGGAGTGATTTGTTACGTCAGGGTTTTTGCCGGTTCCCTGAACATGAAACAAAAAGTCAGTTTTATGCGAAGCGGCAGAACTTACACAATTACCGAGCTGGGAAAATTCATGCCCGAGATGACCGCCGTTGACAAGCTCGGCACAGGAGAGGTTGGCTACCTTATAGCAAATATTCGTGAACTCGCCGACGTAACAATAGGCGACACAATCACAGATCACGCCGAGCCTGCTTTAAAACCGCTTCCCGGCTATAAAAAGCCGATGCAGATGGTATTTTCAGATTTTTATCCCGGCGCCAATACTGACTATGCAAAGCTCAGGGACGCTTTCGACAAGCTTACCCTTAATGACGCGAGTTTCTCATTCAGTCCTCAGAATTCACCTGCGCTCGGATTCGGTTTCCGGTGCGGTTTTCTCGGCCTGCTGCACATGGAGATAATCCAGGAACGCCTGGAGCGTGAGAACGACATAGAAGTTATACAGACCGCACCTACGGTCAGTTACGAAGTACTGACAAAAGACGGTGTCGTTAAGAGGATAGAATCGCCGGGCCAATTACCTTCTCCTAACCATATAGAAGAGCTTCGCGAACCCTTTGTTCGCCTTGAGATAATAACCGGGACCGATACTATCGGGGCGATTATGAAACTCACGGAGTCAAGACGCTGCAAGCTCATAAAGACCGACTATCTGAGCACTACCAGAGTCATGCTGGAGTATAAAGCCCCGCTCGCTGAAATTGTTTATGATTTCTATGACATTCTCAAAGGCATCAGCCGGGGTTATGCAACGATGGATTACGAGTTTACCGGTTTCGAAGCAAGTGACCTTGTTAAGATTGACATACTTGTCAATTCCGTTGCCGTCGATGCCCTGAGTTTGATAGTGCATCGCAGCAAAGCAGAGAATCGAGGCCGTAAGCTGATTATAAGACTGCGAAGAGCTATTCCCCGGCATCAATTCGAAATCCCGCTGCAGGTTGCTATTGGCGGCAAAATCATCGCAAGAGAAACCATCAAGGGTTTCCGCAAGGACGTTACACAGAAACTGTACGGCGGAGATGTAACACGAAAGATGAAGCTGCTAAAGAAACAAAAAGAAGGCAAGAAACGCATGAAAAGCGTCGGCAATGTCCAGATACCGCAGGAAGCATTCATGACGATCCTTGACAACAGCGAATAGTAACAATCATCTCAACTTAGTTGTAACGAACAGGGCTTAAAACTTCCAAACGAGCCGGCCGCCCATGCCAGAGCTACTGCTTGTTGCCTGCACTTCGAACGAGACAACTACATTTCAACTCAATTCAAGCTCCGCACCTATACTGGTTTTGCCGCTGTATTTCAGCCTGGTCGTTGTCGGGTTCGTAAGATCAAAAGCTAAAGCCTTTGTATCCATTAACATGATCCCAATCGTGACAATAACCAGTCGTTTCATCTTTCTCTTCTTTTACATAAAAGCTATTTGTTACTTTTATTAGGTATTATGAAATGATCCGGCACGGGGAACTGAGAGCACAGCAGCAGGACCTCTTTTCCGACCTTCTCGATAACCGACTCATTGTCGATGTTTTCAGCAACCGTATTTATAAATCCGGCAATTAGCCTCGCCTGCTCTTGTTTAAAACCGCGAGTAGTAATAGCCGGTGTGCCTATACGCAGACCATTCGGATTCATCGGCGGCGACGGGTCGCCGGGAATCGTGTTGTAATTAGTTACAATTCTGGCCCTGTCCAGTGCTTTAGCAAATTTCTTGCCGGGGATTTTTCTGTTTCTCAAATCAATTAAGATAAGATGATTGTCCGTCCCGCCGGTCATAAGATTGAAACCATATTCCAGCAGCTTTTCTGCTAGGGCTTTTGCGTTTTCAACTACTTGCTTTGCATAAGCCACGAATTCAGGCGTATCAGCCTCGGCCATTGCAACGGCGATGGCAGTCATTGTATGCATGTGCGGCCCGCCCTGCAGACCGGGGAAAACCGCCTTGTCAACAGTATCGGCATGTTCCTTTTTGCATAGCAGCATTCCGCCGCGAGGGCCTCGCAGTGTTTTATGCGTTGTGGACGATACGACATCGGCGTAGGGGACCGGACTTTTGTGAATACCTGCAACGACAAGACCTGCAATATGGGCAATATCGCTGACCAGATAAGCACCGACTTTTTTGGCAATTTGGCCAAATATCTCAAAATCGATTTCTCTCGGATATGCGGTGGCGCCGGAAACGATTAATTTGGGGTGATGTTTCATTGCGAGTTCTTCGATCTCATTGAAGTCCAACAGGCCCGTATCCGGATTTACGGGATACGGAACCGAATTGAAGAATTTGCTTGTCAACGAGACTTTCCAACCATGAGTTAAATGCCCGCCGTGTGAAAGAGACATTCCCATAATAGTATCGCCGGGATTTATCAGAGCGGCATAAGCGGCCAAGTTCGCAACCGAGCCGGAGTAGGGCTGAACGTTTGCGTGGTCGGCCTTAAATAATTTCTTCGCCCGCTCCTGAGCCATCCTTTCGATAAGGTCGGTTACCTGCTGGCCTTCATAGTATCGTTTGCCGGGGTAACCCTCTGCGTATTTATTTGTCAGACAGCTTCCGCTGGCCAGCATGACGGCTTTTGAAACATAATTTTCCGAGGGGATCAGACGGATTGAGCCGCTTTGTCGGGCTCCTTCCTGCCGTATAAGCTCGTAAATCTGCGGATCGTACTGTTCAAGAGCATTAACCATATTTATTTCTCCGTAATCGGCCTTTATCCAGGTTTTTCAGAGTTCCCAATGCAGAATCATACGCTCGGAATTTCTTATATCACAGCATATCTTTTTATACAAGTATTTATTTATTGACAAAAATTAGCCGAATACTACTATATGCCGGTCGAGTAATGTACGAAACACTCATTTGGTAAGAACTTATGCCAGAAGAAGATAACCAGGCAGCAGCAAGGGCGAAAGCTTTTTTTGATAAAGCCAGCAATCTTGCCGAAACAAAAAATTTCGATTACGCCATCGATATGTACCTCCAGGGACTACGATATGCCCCTGATGCGCTTAGAGAAGGGCATCTTCCACTGGCCGAATTAGCTCTGCAGCGTCAGGCTTCCGGCAGTAAAAAGCCTTCGATGATGGAGCGAGTCAAGCGTCTTGGCGGCAAAACACCCCTGGAGCAGATGCTAAATGCCGAATATCTTTTCACGAAGGACCCCGACCACTTGCCATACGCCGAAGCAATGCTTAAAGCCGCACTCGCTGGCGGCTATAACAAAACAGCAGGTTGGATTGCCAATGTGATATTTCAGGCTGCTAACGCATCCAGAAATCCATCTGCTCATACATATATCCTGTTAAAAGAGGCATATAAAACCCTCGAGCAATTCGACAAAGCAATCGTTGCCGTTCAGCGAGCAGCCAGACTTCGACCCGAGGACGGAACACTGTCGGATGAGTTCAAGGACCTCTCGGCAGAACTGACGATGGCCAGGGGCAAATATGACGGCGAGGGCGATTTCAGGGAATCTTTGCAGAACCGCGAGAGCCAGGAGAAACGTCAAGCACAGGCCGGTGTGGTCAAAACCGAGGATTACCGCGTAAAAGCGGTTGAGGACGCCAGGAAAAAAATAGCCCAGAATCCGGAGCTTCCGGCGAACATTTTCGAATTGGCCGACGCCCTTTCGGGACTGGAAACCGAGCAGGCGGAAAACGACGCTATAGCCTTGCTGGAAAGTACATATAAATCAAGAAGTGATTTTAGTTTCAAACGGCGGGCGGGACTGCTAAGGATCAAACAGCTCAAGAGAAAAATAAAAGAGACAAAGGTCTTACTCGGCACTAATCCCAATGATGCAGAGACCAAGACCGCACTCGAACAGCTTTCGGCACAATTAAACAGCACCGAACTGGAACATTACGCACTTTGTGTGCAGAATTATCCAACTGACGTTGGAGTAAAATACGAATACGCTGTTCGTCTTTTCAGGAATGAAAAATACAATGAAGCAATACCTCTGTTCCAGGAAGCACAGAAAGACCCGAGGCGGAAGATTGCGGCCTTGAATCAAATCGGCTTATGCTTTTCCAGAAAGGGCTGGCTTGCTGATGCAATCGATGTTTTCTCCCAGGCCATAAATTCCCATGAAATAAAAAATGATGCTATCGGCAAAGAATTACGGTATAATCTGGCACGCGCTTATGAACAACAGGGTGATACGGATAGGGCACTGGAGATATATCGCAAGATAGCCCAGAGCGACTTCGCCTATAAAGACGTTAGCCAGCGGGTAGATAAACTTAGAAGTGAACAAACAAAACCAGATTCTCAATAAGAGGTTTAAATATAATAATTACAGTTTTTTAGGAGATTACAGTGGCACATTCGTTGCAGTCTAAGAAAAGAGCAAAACAGGACATCAAAAGAAGAACGATTAACCGCGCTCGCAAAAGCCAGGTGAAGACACAAATTAAGCATCTTGAGGCAGCCATCGAAAAAGGCGACATCGAGGCGGCAAGCGAGCAGCTTCGACTCGTCACAAAGAAGCTGGACAAGACAGCATCGACAAGCACAATGCATAAGAAAACCGCCGCTCGAAAGAAATCACGCTTAACAAAGCGCCTCAATGTCCTCAAGGCAAAAAAGGGCTAATCATCTCGGACTTTGTGAAGCGCTGAGTGTCAAGCGCCATGGAAGGTACGAAGCGGACATCGCCGCCTCTGTTCGGCGGATAAGCTTCACAGAATATGCCTGAAATATTCAAAAACCAAATAATTAAGCTGTTGAAACACACCGATTACGAACCACTAAAGCTGTCTCAATTAGCCAAAACATTAGACGTCAGCTCAGAAGATTACCCGGAATTCAAAAAAGCTTTTGACCAGCTCCAACACGCCGGGCATGTGGTAGTCGGTGCGCGCAATCTGGTGAGCCTGCCAGCTCTGGCAGGGCAAATTGTAGGGACATTCAGAGCCAATCCGAGAGGATTCGGTTTTATCGTGCCTCTTGAGCCAAACTCGCACGGCGATTTATTCATTCCGCCGGACGCAACCGCCAGCGCAATGACCGGAGATATTGTCATCGCAAAAGTCAAACGCAAAGGCAAACGCGGCGGTGAAATGCGGTACAGCGGCGAAATCATCAAAGTTCTGGAAAGAGCACAGAACAGATTCGTCGGTACCCTCGTTAAACACCCGGAAACATGGCTCGTAAAGCCGGACGGCAAGAGTTTTTTCGATCCCATTTCAGTCGACGACGTCAGCGCAAAAGGAGCCGCCGAAAAAGACAAAGTCGTCGTCGAGATAATTTCTTATCCCACGGAGAAATATCTGGCCCGCGGCGTTATCGTCGAAGTGCTCGGCAAAGCGGGACGATATGATACTGAGATTAAATCTATAATTCACCAGTATCATCTGCCGGGTCAGTTTAATGCCGACTGTACCGAGCAGGCACGCCGGGCCGCTGCCGGCTTCAATCCTGTAAAACAGGACACCAGACAGGACATTAAAGATAAAATCATCATCACGATAGATCCGCCTGATGCGAAAGACTTCGACGATGCAATAAGCATCGAGACAGATTCGCACGGCAACCGGGTGCTGGGTGTCCATATCGCCGATGTCAGTCACTTCGTAACACAGAATTCACCACTGGATGAAGAAGCAAGAACTCGCGGCAATAGCGTTTATCTGCCGGGTAAAACGATTCCTATGCTGCCTGAGATTCTAAGCAACGGCATTTGCAGTCTCCAGCCCGACCAGGAACGTTTCGCCAAAAGTGTATATATAACTTATGACCGGCAGGGCAACATTTTGTCCCGCAGCTTTGCCGACTCGATTATATGCTCAAAGCAGCGTTTGACCTACCAGCAAGCCGACAGGCTTTTAAAAGGACACACGAAAGACACCAATCCCGAAGTAATTAAGCTTCTAAGAGAAATGGAAGACTTGAGCAGGGCAATTGAGCAGCGGCGAAGAAAAAATGGAATGATACACCTGGACCTGCCTGAGACCGAGCTGGTCTTTGACAAAGCCGGACAGGTTGTGGATGCTCACCCCGCAGATGACAGCTATCCTCATACGATTATCGAAATGTTTATGGTCGAGGCAAATGATGCCGTCGCCTCACTCCTTGATAAGCTGAATATTCCGTTTATGAGGCGGATTCATCCGGAGCCGGACCCCATGAGCATGAAAAACCTCGCTAGGCTCGTCAGGGCTTTCGGTTTTACACTGCCGCGGAATCCGGACCGTAAGGTCATTCAGGGTTTATTGGCCGCAGTAAAAGACGCTGACTGTTCTTTTGCCGTGAATCTGGCAGTGCTTCGAAGCTTCGAGAAGGCACAATACGCCCCACTGCATATCGGCCATTATGCGCTGGCATCGACACACTATTGCCATTTTACAAGTCCGATACGACGCTATGCAGATTTGATGGTTCATCGTAATTTGGAAAGTTATCTGCAAAACAAGTCAGCACCCAAAGAGCAAGAGCAAAATTTAGAAGAGATCGGCAAACACATTACCTTTACCGAGCAGCGGGCAGAAGACGCCGAAAGAGAACTGACAACTGTACTGACGCTGCAAATGCTCAGCAAAAAAATCGGCGAACAGCTCGACTGTGTTGTGACCGGCCTGACAGGCTTCGGGGTATTCGTGCAATGCAGGAAGTTTGGCATCGAAGGACTTATCCGGATGGCCGCCCTGGGATCTGATCAGTGGAAATACAACGAAAAAACACAATGCATCGTAGGTGAACGTTCGGGGTGCAGTATTCGTCTGGGTCAGGCAATCAAAGTGCGAATCGTCTCAGTAAATATCCCGGCCCGTCAGCTCGATGTCAGTCCGACCGAGCTTTTGGCAAAGGAGCCGAAGCAGCAAACCAAAACCAAGACACGAATAAAACGGACAAAAAACAAGCGGAAAAAGCGAAAATAAATCCACAGGCTCATAGCAGATATTTCAAAGACCAAATTCAATCATTTATTGACATTCATTGTGAATTTTGTCATATTTGTTGGTTCCTGGCATATAAAAATAATTAATGATACCTGGTTTTTTGGAGTAACATATGAGAGCATCTGAGATGCGAAAAGGTCAGACCGTCACTATTGACGGCAAATTGTACGCAATTGTGGACTATCAGCACGTCAAATTGGGCAAGGGCGGAGCGGTTTACCAGACAAAACTAAAAAGCCTGGCCGATGGTACAATTCAAAATATTCGTCTGCGAGCAGAGGAAACCATTGAAGATGCATATCTGGACAAGAGGACCTACGAATACCTGTATTCCTCCGGTAGCGAGCACATCCTGATGGATACGACAAACTACGATCAGATTACTCTCGACGATGATGCATTCGGCGACGGACAGAAATATCTGAAACCGAATAGCCAGCTACAAGTCAGCATGTACAATGGCAAGCCGGTAATTGTAACATTGCCCAATACGGTGGATCTGAAGATAACCGATACGCCGCCGGAAATAAAGGGCGCTACAGCGACAAATCAAAACAAGCCGGCAACGCTTGAGACAGGTCTGGTCGTGCAGGTGCCGCCTTTTATTAAGACCGGCGAGATTATCCGCATCGACACTCGTACCGGCGAGTACGTTACACGAGTGAAATGATGGCTAAGCGTACCTCCTGAATCTATCTACGAGATAAAGCATTAAATAATCAAAATACTTATGAAACTATCCGGTTATCGCAGTGAACACATTCCGGTTGAGCAACGAGAAAGCCAACAAGCTCCTGTTGAATGGAATGAGTTCTGGAAACGAATCGACAAATCGATACCTGGCGGGATCATTGCGAAGAAGCTTAAGCGCAACACAAGGCTGATAAAGGCTTATGCATTTCAGGCGTGGAAGGCATTGAGCTTTGAGGAGAAAGTAGAACAACTTAATGATGAATCCCTAAGGGCGAAAACCGCCGAATTCAAAGCTGCTCTAAAAGCCGGAACAAAACCGGAGGATATTCTGCCTGAGGTCTTTGCGGTAGTAAGGGAAGCAGCAAGGCGGAATGTCGAAATGCGGCATTTCGACGTTCAGATCATCGGCGGCAATGTCCTTTACGACGGAAAAATCGCTGAGATGGCTACCGGCGAAGGTAAAACATTAGTAGCGACGCTGGCGGCGTATCTCGTGCATCTGAGCGGAAGGAAAGTACACATCGTTACAGTCAATGATTACCTGGCTAAGCGGGATGCCGAGTGGATGGGGCCGGTTTATAACGCTCTGGGGCTGACTGTAGGTGCGATACAGGCAGATATGGACAGTGCCGGTGATGAAAGAAAAGCCCAATACGGATGTGATATAACCTACGGCACGAACAACGAATTCGGTTTCGATTATCTTCGCGATAATATGAAAACCTCGATCGAGCAGATGGTGCAGGGCCCGCTGCAATACGCAATAATCGACGAAGTCGATTCGATTCTGATTGACGAGGCCAGAACTCCGTTAATCATATCCGGCCCGGCCTTCGATGACGTCACCAGATACAGCAAGGCCGACCAGGTAGCAAGGAAACTAATCAGTCTTCAAAGCAGCTACGACCGGGTAAAAAAACGAATCGATTCGGCCGAGCGTATTATCGCAAACGCTCAAGGTGAGCTGGCCGAAGCGAAAAAAGATAAGGACAGCAATAGAATCGAAAAGGCCCAAAAGGTAATAGGTAAAAACCAGGCCGAAATCGAAATCGCCCAAGCAGAGCTTGCAAACACTACACAATACTACGAAGTAGAATATGACAAAAAATCAGTCCATCTTACAGATTCCGGCGAAAAAGCCGCCCAGGATATTGCTGGATTAGGCTCATTTTATACCGGCTCCAATATGGACTGGCCGCACTTAATATCGCAGAGTCTGAGGGCGCATGTCACCTTCGAGCGAGAAAAAGACTACGTCGTCATGGAAGGTAAGGTCATTATCGTTGACGAGTTCACGGGCCGGTTGATGCACGGCAGGCAATGGTCCGACGGGCTGCATCAGGCAGTCGAGGCAAAAGAAGCCGTAAAGGTAAAAGAAGAAAGCCAGACTCTCGCAACTATTACGCTGCAGAACTTCTTCAAACTCTACGAGCAGATTGCGGGAATGACCGGCACTGCCGCCACCGAGAGCGAAGAATTCATGAACATCTACAAGCTCGAAGTTATTGTAATACCGACCAATGAGCCATGCATCAGAGACGACCGGGAGGATGCAATATATAAATCGATGCGGGAAAAGTTTAATGCGATAGTGGAAGAGATTAACGAAGTCAGCATGGCGGGCAGGCCGCTTCTTATCGGCACGATAAGCATCGAAAAAAGCGAGGCGCTGTCAGAGGCCCTTCAAAAACGACACGGCCTCGATCACGAAGTCCTCAATGCGAAACAGCACGCAAGAGAAGCCATCATCGTCACTAAAGCCGGCCAGCAGCACAAAGCCCGGGACGGGAAAATGCGGGGCAATGTCACAATAGCAACGAACATGGCGGGCCGAGGCACCGATATAAAGCTCGGTCCCGGCGTTGCCGACATCGGCGGTCTGCACATAATCGGCACCGAAAGACACGAGGCAAGACGAATCGACAATCAGCTTCGAGGCCGGTCAGGCAGACAGGGTGACAACGGCTCCAGCCAGTTTTTCCTGAGCTTCGACGATGACTTGATGAGCATCTTTGCCCCCGAATGGACCGTTAAAGCACTTTCATGGATCGGCTGGGAAGAAGGACAGCCGATCTACCATAAACGAATAAGCAAAGGTATAGCCAAAGCGCAGAAGAAAGTCGAAGAGAAAAACTTCGAGGTACGAAAGAGCCTGCTCGAATACGACGAGGTGATGGACTACCAGCGAAAAATCTTTTATTCGCGCCGGCGACAGATTTTAGCGGGCCAAAAGCTCAAAGACGTCATAACCGAGATGATTGAATCAGCGATTGAAAAAAGCTGCAGCACAATACTCCGTGACGACTATCCGGTCGATTGTATTATCGAATGGGCAAGAACAAATTTTGGCGTTGACCTCAAGCCCTCGGAAATCATCGACGCCAGCGTGGAGGAAATCGAAAAAACAATAAAACAAAAGGCCAAAGATGACGCCTCAAATAATATATCGCTTTCAATGGGGGAATATTTAGAGGACTACGACGACACACAAAGCTGGGACATTGCCGGTTTGTGCAAATGGGCCATGAGTGCCTTCCACGTTAATCTCAGCCCCGGCAAAGTCAAGCACCAGTCACCGGAGGAGATTGAGCGGCAGTTAATTGCCGCCGCCGGAGAGCAGGTCGAGAAGAAAGACTGCTCACCGCTCGTCGAATTTCTCAAGGAAGATTTCTCACTCCGCCGATTTGCCGAATGGGCGCGCGTTAAATTCGATATCAAACTCCAAATCAGCGAGCTGACCGACCTCAATGCCAAGCAAATCCGTCAGAAAATCAGTGAAATCACCACTGCTAAATACAAACAACGGGAGATCGAGTACCCGGTCGAGTTCGCCCTGAATATGGTTTACGGCCCACAGGGAGCTAATATATATGCATACGAAGCACTTGCCGAGTGGGCCAATAAAAAATATAACGCCGGCCTGTCGGCCGAGCAAATACAGAACACCAAGCCTCGCTCATTGCACAAACAGTTACTTGAACTAAGCGAGAGCTTCAACAACGGCGAACTTGAGCGAGAGCTCTCCGACAAGATTGCCGGCTTGAACAAACCCGATTTGGTAAATTGGGCCAATGAAAAATTCGACACGTCACTTACGGAAGACGACTTACCCGGCGACGGCCCGGAACTCAAAGACCGTTTATCAGAAATAGCAACACAATTTTTGCGCGCCGAACTGAGCGACCTTGAAAAATATGTTCTGATCCAGGTTTACGATAGCACATGGAAGGACCATCTCTACTCAATGGACCATCTGAAAAGCAGCATTTGGATGCGCTCATGGGCGGAGAAAGATCCCAAGACCGAATTTAAACGTGAAGGCTCTCGGATGTTCGAGGAGATGCTCGAAACCATCGAGGACCGTGTCACGGACATTATCTTCAAGGTGCACCTCGAAGCCGGCGCCCGGGCCAGAAATGTCTGGAATGTAAGCCAGACGAGCCACGATGAGGTTGGTCAGTTTGCCATGGCCGAACGCCAGCGGGCCGCCGCCCAGGCACCACAGGGCGAAGTGAAGGTCCAACAAATCAAGCTTGAACAGCCCAAAGTCGGTCGAAATGATCCCTGTCCCTGTGGCAGTGGAAAAAAATACAAAAAATGTTGCGGAAAGAACTTATAGAAATCGTCATAAGGAGACAGAAATGTTCAATGGTATTTTCAGAATTCCCCAACCGGTCAATGAACCATGCCTTCAATACGCACCGGGCAGTCGGGAACGAACCGAATTGTCATCCAAGCTCCAGGAGATGCTGAACGGGCAAATAGAAGTTCCGATGATAATAGGCGGCGAAGAAGTGCGCAACGGGAATCTCGCGGATATCCGCTGTCCTCACAATCACCAGCATCTTTTAGGCAGGTATCACCAGGCCGACGGAGAATATGCCATCAAGGCCATAGACGCTGCTGAAAGGGCCAAAAAACAGTGGGGCCAAATGCCCTGGGAATCAAGGGCGGTTGTGCTGCTCAAAGCAGCCGAACTTTTGGCCGGCAAATATCGCCAGACGCTCAATGCAGCAACAATGCTCAACATGAGCAAGACACCCCACCAGGCGGAAATCGACTCCGCGTGTGAGCTGATTGATTTCTGGCGGTTTAATCCGCACTTTATGGAAGAAGTGTACGGCGACCAGCCGATATCCACACCTGGAATATTGAACTATATGGAGCATCGACCTCTGGACGGCTATGTTTTGGCGATAACACCGTTCAACTTTACTTCAATCGCCGGCAACCTTCCAACCGCGCCAGCGCTGATGGGCAATACTGTAGTCTGGAAGCCAGCGTCGGCTGCGGTACTTCCGGCATACTTTATCATCAAAATTCTGGAAGAAGCGGGCATGCCTGCCGGCGTGATAAACATGGTGCCGGGGCCCGGCAATGTAGTCGCCCCGCCGGCACTGGACGACGTCAGGCTTGGTGGTATTCACTTTACAGGTAGCACTTACGTTTTCTCGACAATCTGGCTGGCGGTTGGCAAAGACATTCGCAAATATGTCTCCTATCCCCGAATCGTCGGCGAAACCGGTGGAAAGAACTTTATTTTCGCACACACCAGCGCCGATACCGAGGCATTAGTGACTGCTTTGGTGCGAGGAGCATTCGAGTATCAGGGACAGAAGTGCTCAGCCGCTTCACGTGCTTATATTCCAGATTCGAGATTGCCCGAGGTCAAAGACCGGCTGTTAAGCACTATCGGTGAGATTAAGATGGGCGATATATGCGACTTTAAGAACTTCATAGGCGCGGTTATCGATAAAAATTCCTTCAATACAATCAGCGAATACATCGAATACGCCAAGAATTCTCCCGATATGGATATAATCGTCGGCGGCGGTTACGATGACTCGGTCGGGTACTTCATCGAACCAACGGTCGTGGTCAGCAGAGACCCGAAGTCCAAGCTCATGGTCGAAGAGATTTTCGGGCCGGTGCTGACGATTTATGTGTATCCGGAGGCCGAATATGACCAGACACTGGACATTTGTGACCAGACGTCGCCTTACGCTCTGACAGGGGCGATATTCGCCCTGGATCGTGGAGCTATTGTCAAGGCGATGAACACGTTGCGTCATGCCGCGGGTAACTTCTACGTCAACGATAAGCCTACAGGTGCAGTCGTGGCCCAGCAGCCTTTCGGCGGCACGCGCGCTTCCGGCACAAACGACAAGGCCGGCAGTTGGCTAAACCTCGAACGTTGGGTTTCCCCGCGCGCCATCAAGGAAACCTTCCTGCCGCCCAGAAACTTTCGCTACCCATACATGGCCGAATAGTAACTGCCGCATTTAAAGCAGACTTACAATAAATCAAAGCCGAAGGTACAGGTCGGCATCTCTTGTATCTTCGGCTTTTTTCTTGTATTGGTAGCCCGCTATAACAAAATTTACGCAACTTCAATTTTCACTCTTTTTACTTGACAACTACCTCCACTCAGTTATATTGGGCATAATACAACACCATGGAAATGTAATCCGGATTCATTTTTTGGGAAAGGGCAAGTCATGTATTCTCAATGTTCAAACGAACCATTATGTAACGAAATTATGAAAAAGACAATATTGCTTATATTTGTTACTACCTTTCTGTCATGCAGTTTTGCATGGGCAGCCGGTACGATCATCTCAGACAACTTCGATGACGGAATTATCGGTACGAGCATCTGGAGAAATTTTAAAAATGAACCAATCGATGAGAATTATCCCTCCCGTTATCCTGTTGAGCAAAACGGGCATCTTGAGATATATAACGATGGTATAGAGGATGACACTGCCGGGCTGCGCACAGTAATCAACCTGCCATCTGACGGCTATTTTGAGGTTCAAGTCTCGTTCAATGCCTCTGAATGTGATGAGCAAAGCGGGCTGTCTCTTGCAGTGCATAATGCTACTACTGACTATGACCATTTCGTTCAATTTGCGATGATTGGAAATGCAGTAATGGATGGTCGAAAGTGGTTTGTTATGAAAAGCTCAGGTATAGGAGACGAAGAGCCCGTTATTACAGCAAGTGAGCCGACATCGGTGAGCACCGGCGTATTTTATATAACTTACGATGCGGGTATAATCGATTTCAGTTATACCGGGTATGGTGCAGAAAATGCCATTGATTATGTGGATGTAAGGGACTGGACTGATTGCACGGACGTTTGGATAGCTTTGTCTGCCTGGTCTAATGGGGTTCTCTTATCCGGTGCCGGCTCTTACTTTGATGATTTTTGTTTAGAGACAGGGCCCGTGAGCAAACCCGGCGGCTCCTATAAGTACCTTTTAGCACAATATTATCCTTTAGATGAAGGCATCACATGGAATTATTTGCAAACCTATGCAGAAGGAAACAAGAATTATGAAATCTACTGCATAGGAGGCACCGAGGCAGTAGGCAACGAAGCGGCCGACAGGCTATGGAATTTCGATAGTGGTAATTTTGAAGAAGGAGAGCCTGATTATTCCTATGAATGTATGGCCTGGACTCCAGAAGGTCTAAAGGTTTACAAACGCATATGTTCGGACGGTTCGTACAGCATTTATGATCCACCTATGATAAAATTGCCTCGTTCGATTCAAGTTGGCGAGACTTTAAGCAATACAACCACAATAACAGAGTACGATGCTGATGGAAATCCCATTGAATCTTCGACTTTAAGAATGGACATTACGCTTGAGGGCCAAGAAGATGTAGAAATTTTAGCTGGCAGCTTTGCCAAATGCCTTATGTTCTCAGGAACGGAGTCTGACGATTTCAGCGATGATGAATTTACACTCTGGCTGGCGACTGGAATTGGAGAGGTTAAAAGCACTTGCGCCGATTTTGATAGAGAGCTTGTTTCTTATACCGCATCAGGCATAACTTATTGCCCCGTTCAGTAGTAAAAACGATATCGGTGGCCTTGTGGTAAATTATTCATTATGGGCTGTAAGCACTTACTTGCAGCCCTTATTTTATTGGTGCTAAGGCCAATACATACCCGAAATGTAGAGAGATTTCGCTTACTAAGCCGATGATAAAGTAGGAAAGGAAAGTTTTCGTAGAGAATTGTGATTTACCGGCGAAAAGGGATAGATGGCTGAAGGTAGTAAAAAACTGAAAATCCTGCCGCTGATTATTATCGTGGCAGTGCTTGCCTGTATGGCTTATCTCGGCCGTACACCGTATAAGGCAGTAGCAACAATCCACCAGCTCCTGACCGAAAATAAGGAGCTTAAGCAGGCACTTACTAATCTAAGCCATGAGGATCAGATCGGTTTTGCGAAGGTTGTTAACCAGGAAATGAAGGATGGGGAGCTTTTCACAACAATACGTTTTGTCGAGACGGCCAGGGATAACAAGCTCAAAAAGATTCTGGAGAAAGAATATACAATCTCCGGCGATATAGTCCATTTCGACGCCCTGATAGTAAAGTTCGGCAGCAAAATGGTCATGGACGGTAAAACAAGGGCGTTGTACCTTTGGAGACGCGTTTACTGCGAAAAAATGACGCCGGCAGAAGGTTTCACAATCGAAGAGCCTGGGGCCGAACCCCGGAGATACAAGGACCTGCTCGAAGCATTGCCGATAGAGCACCGGAAAATGTTCTGGTCCGAAATCTGGGAACTGGCCAACGACACTGAAAAGCTTGCCGAATACGATATCGATGCAATCTACGGCAATGCTGTATATTGGAAGCTCAGAGAAGGGCTGATTTACGTCTTCAAAATCAACTCATCCGGCCAGGTTTACCCCGAAATTGTGCCGGATATATAAACATATCTGCTGCAAATTTCTATACTTTTATTTCCCGAGATTCACACGCTTCATTAGTTCAACCGGTCATGAGGTTCTCAATTGACGCTCACATACGCTTCGGTTATTGTATTAGCCAACGGCATGATTTTGATTTTCGGAACCTGATTTAATGAATGAAAATAATGATTTTGACATTGTTGTTATCGGCGGCGGGATCGTCGGTTTGGCATCGGCCTATAAGATTATGCTGAGCCATCCTGAGATTCGCATTGCCGTGCTGGAAAAAGAAGACAAATTAGCAACACATCAGACGGGGCATAATTCCGGCGTTATTCACTCCGGGCTGTATTATACACCCGGCTCAAATAAGGCAAAAACATGTATCGAAGGCCGCAGGGAGCTTGTAGAATTCGCTAAAAAGCACAGAATCCCCTGCAAAATTTGCGGAAAAATTATTGTCGCCACAAAACCAAAAGAATTAACCAATCTTGAGACGATACTCCAAAACGGCCAGGAAAGTAGTATCGAAGGTATTGAAAAAATCGGGCCGGAACAAATCAAAGAAATCGAGCCTTCCTGCGAGGGTATTGCCGGAATCCGTGTGCCCTGTACGGGCATTATTGATTTTACGAAAGTTGCGGAAAAGCTGGCCAGGCTTATAGATAAAAAAGGCAGCGGTAATAAAGTTCTGATATCGCACGAAGTTATCGCGCTTGACAAGCACGACTTCTATACGAAGGTCGTTACAAATCAAGAATCTTTCGGCGCGAAGTATATCATCAACTGTGCGGGCCTTCAGTGTGATAAAGTGGCAAAAATGGACAACGTCGCACCAGGGATGAGGATCGTTCCCTTCCGCGGTGATTATTATGAGCTGACGGAAAAGGCTAAGGAGAAAGTCAAGGGCCTGATTTATCCGGTTCCGGATCTCGACCTGCCATTTCTCGGCGTTCATTTTACACGAACGATTGACGGCAGCGTCGAGTGCGGTCCGAACGCCGTCTTTTCATTCAAGCGGGAAGGTTACGGTAAAACCGATTTCAATCTGGTCGACTCATGGGATGCCCTGTCTTATCCGGGGCTTTGGAAAATGTTTTTCAAATACTGGAGATACGGATTGGGCGAGTATACCAGGGCATTTTCCAGAAAACTGTTTCTCCGGCAGCTTCAGAGGCTGATTCCATCACTGCAAAATGATGATATTAAACCGTGCAAGGCAGGCTTACGTGCTCAGGCGATTGAGCCTAACGGCCGGCCGATAGACGATTTCAAGATAGAAAGGAAAGGCAATTCCATTCACGTTCTGAACGCTCCATCACCGGCCGCAACGGCATCGCTTGCTATCGGAGAGGCTATAAACCAAATCGCCACGGATTACTTTAAGCTCAAAAATTATAGTTCTATTAATATTAACAACGGTCAGAAGAAAGCTTGAAATATGATAGATTTGAAGAACAAAGACTACGTCGTAGTCGTGCAGTGTCATATCGTCAAAGAACGCTGCTCCGGCTACAACTGCGAGAGGGCATTTAACGAGCGCACCGGCGGTTTTGCCGCATACCCAAAGGACAAGGCATACCGCATGCTGAACCTGACCTGCGGCGGCTGCTGTGGTCGGGCGACCCATCGCAAGCTGAGCAATTTAATCCGCCGGATCAATAAGGCCGAAGGAATAACAAAAGACCGTATCGTAGTACAACTATCCTCCTGCATCACAAAAGACAACTTCCATGCACCACCGTGTCCGCACCTCGATTACCTCAAACGTCTGATCGCTAAGCTCGATCTGGATGTAAGAGAGGATACATATATCGATAAGAAATCTGAAATGAGAAGAAAAGCCGGTTTATATAACACGAATACGGGAGAGAATAAACAATGAAAATACCTGTAAACAAAGACCAACTGCAGAAAGTGAGATATTCGTTTTTGAAAATTCTGACCGGCTCGGATTTGTCTCGGCGGCGACTGCCTCTTATGGTGATTGAAAGTTTGAATCCCGGCCCGGTGGTCTGGCTGACAGGCTGCATCCACGGCGACGAGGTTACCGGCATCGTTACCATCCAGGAAGTGTTCAAGGCCATAAGAAAACAACCGCTTCTGAACGGCTCGCTGTATGCCTTCCCGCTGATGAATCCCATCGGCTTCGAGACGGCCAGCAGAAATATTACATTGAGCAAGGAAGATCTCAATCGTTCTTTTCCGGGTGATAAGAACGGCTCTGTGGCAGAGAGAATAGCGGACAAAATATTCTCAACCATCAAAGAAACCAATCCCACCTTGGTGCTTGACCTGCATAACGACTGGATGAAATCGATTCCCTATACAGTAATAGACCCGAATCCGGGCAGCGCTCATAAAAAGGCCTATGAACAAACTCTGAAGGTCGCAGGTAAATCTGGTTTTCTGGTCTTACAGGAGACCGAGGAGACAAAAGGCTCTTTTTCTTATAGCCTGCTGGAGAACGATATTCCCGCCCTGACCATCGAGCTTGGAGAGTCGTATATCGTAAATGAGAAGAATGTAGAGTATGGCGTTAAATCAATTTTGGGGATTTTGGCCTATCTAAAAATGGTAACAAAGCCGGCCGAGGATTTCACATACCAGGCACCCGAGGCGATAAAAGGTAAAATCCTGAAGTCTTCATCACTGCCGGTCAGCTCGGCCAGCGGTATTATCAGGTTCATGACCCAGCCAGGTGACTTGGTTAAAAGCGGTCAGGCGGTGGCCAAAATATATAACGCTTTTGGAAAATTACTGGGCACGTTACTTTGTAAGCAGGACGGCGTCGTTCTGGGACACTCGGATTTTTCCGTCGCCTTTCCCGGCGCGCCGGTTATGGCTTTCGGTGTCTTTTGATGCAGAAAACCAAATGAGGAAATATCAAACTAAAGAGTTGTTCGCTGAAGAATTCGAGGAGCCGCCATGCCGGCATGTTATTCGAGTAGCATTTGAGTCGGCGGCCGATACCGTGTTTGATTACGGAGTGCCGGAAGAGATTTGGCCGATTCAAGTGGGGCAGCGCATCGAGGTTCCATTCGGAAGAAAAAACAAGCTGGAAAAGGGATTCTGTGTGGAAGCCGATGTTCCCCTTGATAAATCTTTTGCCGCACACGGCAAAGGGCACAAGCTGAAAACAGTAAAAAGTGTAATAGATAAAGAGCCGTTAATGAATGCCGAGTTGATGGATTTGGCCCGGTGGATCAGCGGCTACTATGTCTGCCCGCTCGGTCAGGTCCTGGCGGCGATGGTGCCGGCGGCGGTCAAGAAAGGGGCCGGCGTTAAGAAACAGCAATATGTTTATCTGACAATCAGTGCCGCTGAGGCCGAAAAAACAATCGACAAATTGAGAGGCACAAAACAAAAGCATATCATTAAACACATTCTGGAACGGCAGGCTCTTGGCCCGGATTCGGCGATGGAGCTGCAAAATCTTCTGGATGAGGTTGGCTGCGGCAGGGAACCGCTGAAAAGACTGGCTGAAAAACAACTGCTCAAAATCGCCCATAAGATAATATTAAAATCCCTGCCCGCCATCCCGAAAGGTTTATCCATCAAACCGGAAAGTCACATCCTGCTCAACGAGGACCAGCGGAAGGTGCTCGATTCAATCAAAGCCCAAATAGCCTCGGATAAATTCAGTGTCATGCTTTTGCATGGTGTCACCGACAGCGGCAAAACCGAGCTGTATATACGGGCCATCCAGAAAGTTCTGCAAAAAGGTAAAAATGCCATTGTGCTGCTTCCAGAGATCGCCCTTACAGCACAAACGGTTCAGCGATTCAATGAAAGATTCGAGAAAATCGCCGTGATGCATTCCGGACTGACCGCTGCACAGCGCAATGTGCAGTGGCAGAAAATCAAATCGGGTAAAGCAGAAGTTGTTATAGGCGCTCGCTCGGCTGTCTTCGCCCCGCTTGCCAACCTTGGTTTGATTGTCGTCGATGAAGAGCACGAGCCCAGCTATAAGCAGGATACGGCACCAAGATATAACGGTAGAGACGTAGCTATCAAGCGAGCACAACTGGCTAATGCACATTGTATTTTAGGCAGTGCCACACCTTCACTGGAAATGCTGTCTAATTGTCAGAATAAGAAGTATTTCACTCTACTTAAGCTGCCCAAAAGAGTAATGGATCTGCCAATGCCGCAGATGAGGCTTGTCGATTTAAGGCAGGAAGAAATTACACAAAAGGGCATTAACCTTATTAGTGAGCCATTGGCCAGGCATCTGAAAGAAATCCTCGCTAAAAAAGAACAGGCCATTCTGCTGCTGAATCGTAGAGGTTACAGCAATTTCGTGTTCTGCCCATCGTGCAAGCACACGCTGCACTGCCGTAATTGTGATGTCACGTTGACCTTTCACAAATCAAAAGTGCCCCGCTACAAACGAATGCGAACGATCACCGGCGAGCACATGAACTACGGCTACGCAATCTGCCATTATTGCCTGGCGCAGACTTTGGTCCCTGAAAAATGCCCCCTTTGCGGCAAAGGATTTGCTATGATTGGGCTTGGTTCGCAGCGACTCGAAGAGGAACTGGCTAAGAAATTCCCCGATGCACGCATCTCGAGGATTGACAGCGATTCGATGGCAAGCAAAGATTACTACCGGCTCCTACAGGATTTCGGCGAAGGAAGGATCGATGTGTTGGCCGGCACGCAAATGATTGCCAAGGGCCTGCATTTTCCGAATGTCACCCTGGTCGGAATTATCAGTGCCGACACCTGCCTGTATCTACCGGATTTCAGAGCCAATGAGCGGACGTTTCAGTTGATTTCCCAAGTGGCCGGGCGGGCGGGACGCTCCGAGAAAAAGGGAACTGTCTTCGTCCAGACTTTTTTAGCCAACCAGCCAGCGATAAGATTTGCCGTCGCCGGGGACTTCGATGGCTTTGTCAGGGAGGAATTGAAGCATCGCAGAGCTTGCAATTTACCGCCCTTCTGGCGGTTGGCCGTGATTGTACTACGAGACATGAATTTCGAAAAGCTCGAAGAC
The DNA here is from genome assembly GCA_016936275.1 of Sedimentisphaerales bacterium. Lineage (GTDB taxonomy): Bacteria > Planctomycetota > Phycisphaerae > Sedimentisphaerales > Anaerobacaceae > JAFGPJ01. The sequence goes on along the minus strand of JAFGPJ010000164.1, from coordinate 4,744 downwards.
GCCTGCAAACAAATGCGGCAAAAGATCAATCGGATTATCCAGCGGGAAGCACTGGAGGTGACCGTTCGCGGCCCTATGCCGGCTGTAATCAGTAGAATCCAGCGTTTCCACAGGATGCAAATTATTATTCAGGCCCCGGAAGTAACGACTATACAGCGGTTGTTTTCCCGCCTGAGAACAGAGCCACCCATCCGCCCTGCTGTCAAGGTGGCAATAGATATCGATCCAATAAATTTATTATAGCTTGCATCGCAATAATAGATGTGCTATATTCTCAATCCGATGACCGGGGAGTAGCTCAGCTTGGCTAGAGCGTCCCTAAGGGAAGGTCGCAAGTTCAAAATGGGTGCGAAATAGAGTATACTGTTTTAAAGAGATTAAATTTGTGTATTACGTTTACATACTTCAGAGCATTAAAAATAAGAGACTCTATATAGGACATACGGATAACTTAGTCAGAAGGCTTGATGAGCACAATACCAAACGGGGAGGGAAATATTCGCAACAAAATGGTCCATGGAAGCTGTTATACAGCGAACAGCATTCTGACAGAACTTCTGCTGTTAACCGGGAGCTATACCTCAAAAGCACAAATGGATCCCAAGAAAAAAAGAAATTAGCCGGTATTTTAAATGAGATTTAATCACGTGTTTAGGAAAATGGAAGTTGACTGACATATAGAAATTGTTATAGTAAAGTCTGTGTCGTTGTTTAGCCGGGGAGTAGCTCAGCTTGGCTAGAGCGCTGCGTTCGGGACGCAGAGGTCGCAAGTTCAAATCTTGTCTCCCCGATTGGATTGGTAAAACGGCTAATCGGAGAATAGCTCAGTTTGGCTAGAGCGTCCCTTAGGGAAGGTCGCAAGTTCAAATCTTGTCTCCCCGATTGGATTGATATAACGGTTAACCGGAGAGTAGCCCAGCTTGGCCAGAGCATCCCTTAGGGAAGGTCGCAAGTTCAAATCTTGTCTCCCCGATTCCCGCTGATTTTGGTAACTGTATGGACTTGCCATTTGTAGTAGTTAATAACCGAAACCAAATGAACATTGAAGCCAGACAGACGATTCCGAAATTATATTACTACATCACCCCTATATTCATTTTACTGGACTACGTTTTGGGGATAAGTATTCGCGTAACGGTGCTTGATTCAATGCCGATGTATAAGAACCTCTACTACGGCTTCTGCATCCTCTGCGGAGTCTTTGTATATACCGTACCCAAATTGACGCCGGCCGTCGCTCTGTTCGAGAGCTCGATCAACTTCCTGATTACGGTACTGGCTGTTTTCATGCCCTATATTAATTTCATCTCTAAGACGGATGATTATCTAATGGCGGATTTACCTGCGGCGGCCGGATTCGACACGCCGCACATCGTCAACATCCTTCTCGCAGGGACAATCGCGATTCTCGGCTTCCACGGCAGCATCAAGATACTCGGAATTCATGACAAACGGCCACATTCAAAAACCGGCAGGAAAATTGAGACTGACGAACAATAATCTTCGACTTGCTTAAGAGAAATTCAACCCGGCAAATAAGAAAAAGCCATAAAATTCAAATAAAATTTGTTTTATAGGACTTATGTATTGACAAGCTTGTCTTTTTAGGCATAATTATGACAATGCTTGATTCCATGGAGGAGCGGTGGGAGAGATGGTATTCATTTGTATCAAGCTAAAGTCGCTACAAAACGAATTCTAAATTTGCAACCTTTCTAAGCCCCTGCCTCATTCCCCCCTAATCCTCCGAATGGCAGGGGATTGTTTATACAGAATACAGCATAGTTTCCTTTAATACATATATGCAACGTTTAGACAGAAGCTGTCATATTGCAGATCTTGATTAGCATCACCAAATTCCGTCCATGTAGATCTGTACATCACTTTAATCAGAAGATTGTCTTCGATTTCCCATCGGACTCCGGCACCTAAATTATAGGAAAAATTACTTTCGTGTACTTTCATGACACCAGTAGCTGTAGTATCAATACCGAAATCCATAATGCCGATACCGCCGGTTACTAACGGAGTAAAACAACTTTTCCATATATTGTAATCAAGATTCACATTCCACAAAACATAATCCATATCTTTAGTCTCGACCGTAATGAATCCCGATCCGGATATTGTCTGTACATCTGTATCCGCCGAGCCAAACAGCAGATCTGTGTTTACATTCCAATGGTCAGTTATATTGTATCCGTAACCAATACCATATATAGGTGCGCTGTCTATATCCAATTTCACTGGCAGCTTGTCAGTAAATGAATATTTGATTTCCTCACTACCAATCATTTGAATCGTGCCGAAAAGTTCGTTTTTTCCTTTCCGGCTCCATCCCTGGGCGCTACAAATGCCCGCCGTCATTGTAAAAAACAACAAGCTTATAATCGCAATTGTTGAGAGCTTTGATGTTTTAATGTTCATCGGTCTTCCTTTCAAATTGATGTGGTTGCACAACCATAATTGCTATCCGTTTCAGGATATTAACCAAGTTTTACTATTTAATCCAATTTTACACCTAATAAATCGGCTTTGTTATCTTACTATAATTTGAACAAAATACCAAATCTTTGCTGATAATTCAAGCTTCCTACAGATATTAACATCCATTCTGTTAAATCTTCGCTGGCTATTCGCAATTTCGGCATTTTTGCCGGCCTAAAACATGGCCGGCCCACAGGCGGAAGCAGAGTAATACTGTTTTTCAGCCACCAAATATGTGAATAATTCTTTTCCGTACCAAAGGCAGAGTAAAAATGGATTTCTTAATAGATGGCTGTTTCGATCATCTCGAAATTGTTTGTAGTTTCAAGAGGAAGCGAAGGAAGGACAACTCCAAACATTTGTTCGCAAAAAGCCCTTAAATCGAAATCATCAACATTTCTGTCAGGAATTCCGTCAGGCCCTGAAATATCTGCAACAGAATCTATATTTGTTTTTCCCCAGTCTCTTACTAAAAATGCAAAATCATCTCCATTAATTATCCCGTCATTGTTAAAGTCTGCTAAACTGAATTCATTGGTTGGACGCCCAAAGCAAATTGCTAAACCATACCCGCCTCCCCCGTCGTCCATGGTACCAACCAACATATTTTTGCCAAGACCCATTATCCCGTGGAAAGTGGGCAAATTTGAAATTGTGATAATCCCGTCGCTTTTAATGCTCATAGTGCCACTCCACGTTTGACCTGTTTCACCTTTACAATTCAAGTACGACCCGTCAACCCAGTTGGCGTTCCCGTAACGATCAATTAATGATGTGGTATAATACCAGCCGATCCAGTCATCATAAAAAGAGCCGGAGACAAGCGCATGCCAATGCCACGTACCAGCCAGATCATTCGCCGTGTATGCACCCGGAGACTGTTTTACCAGCACGAAGAGAGCATCGCCGGGGGCGTCCACGTCCATTGACGTTGCGATCACAGTATCCACAAAAACTATCATGTCTTTACTTTGATTCATTGCGCCATGCAGAGGTGCGATCTCAGGATCAAGTTCTGTAATAATTCCGCCTTCGGTTATAATGAGTTTGAGTGGGTCTGTTGGTATCTCATGTGTTCCCAGGCTATCAATTATAGGCGAATCAAAAACAGCATTTCCGCTTCCATCGATTGTCATTGAACCATACCACCAGCGTGCCACCTGATAAGGTTCATTGCCTGCAATAAGCCCATGGTATATCCATGTGCCTTGCATATCACTGGTGACGATTGTCTCTACACTTTTTGTGAAAATCATTATCTTATAGGAATTATCCCCGCCGGTATGCGTGCAAACAATCATATCTTTCTTATTGCTCATTATTCCATGCAAACTCGGTGCTGTAGTTCCAAAATCCGGAAGAGCCATGATAATTCCATCATTATTTATGCTTAGAGTCCCATCAGGGGATTCAGTATGTCCCGTACTTGTAATATATGTTCCCGTGAATTTTCCCGTGTTTTCAAATACGTATGTTCCATACCCACAACCACCGGAATTTTCTTTTACGCCGAGAGCGTGCATATACCATGTTCCTTCGAAATCTGCTGTGGTAAACAACGCAGCAGAGCTGGCATGTGACGTCAATATGAACAAAATAATGCCAACACTAAGCAGAAAACGCGATTGGACTGCTCGTTGATAATTTTGCATAATAGCTATTGCAGTCTGTCTGTTTTTCCTATTGTGGTCAAACTGAAATAAATTGAGGCTTCCAGTTAGATGGTACATTTTTAATCCTCCTTCGAAAAAATGAGACAAAACCATCTTTGGGTAACTCCTCAACTTTTACAAGAATATCAAATCACGAGCCTGTTTTCAAATATTTTTTTTATTGGAATGCGCTTTATTTCATAATAAGTGAGTTCCAGAAGACTGGATTCTAATTTTTTGCTGTTTTTTCAGGGTTTTTTATTGAATTTGACAAGATTATTTACTTTTTTGCAAATTTTTCAATTTTGTCATCGAGATTTTACATGCCACAAATGCTCTTCTTATGTGAAAGTGGGCTTAAGAAATCCTTACTTTATCGATTCGGTCGAAAGTGCCCGGAAAGCGTAGCTGGTATTACGCATTACGCAGGCAGTTTTAACGTTCATTCGAGTTCATTCGTGGTTAAATTTTTGACAGGATAACAGGATAAGTGAGTCTTGAATATCCAATATCGAATAACGAATGTCCAACATCGAAGGCAAAGTAAAAGTGTTAATCGGCGTTCCTGACGTCTTGTTTTGTTTCTTGCTTGGTTTTGCGCATTT
>JAFGPJ010000163.1 GCA_016936275.1 Sedimentisphaerales bacterium | reverse complement strand
TGTCGTACCCACGGCAAATTTAAAAGTCATCAGGTTCAGTAAAAATTCCTTCTTAGCGATTTTCCAAATCATTTGGATTCCCCTTAGCTCTATCTTACACTCGATTTAACAAGGAAAAATACTATTCCTGCGACAACACCGGCAAGGGCAAGGACTAATATCAATGCTACTACTATGTTGCTTTTGCCGCTCGTCGAATCCTGGAGCTGTTCCTGCACGGCCGGTACAGCTTCACTCGACGTTGGAACGATGCGTTTAAGGACAAGCACCGTTGTTTGCTCCGGCTGCTGGAAACGACCTTCAATAGACAGGCCGTCTTTCTTCATCGTGCCCTCAAACTGGCCCTGGTTGGATACCACTTTGAATCGCAGTGTGCCGTTTTCAAAAGTAACCTCATCCAAAGGCATCCCCGGCGATGTCCCGTCGGGGGCTTCGGTGACAATGGAGCCGGTAAGAGTACCGTCGGTTTTTTTTCGGATTTCGACTATAGCCTGCTGGCTGACCTGATTGGAAACAACCCGCCAATTCCCTTCGATACTCCCAACAGCACCAGCATTACTGCTGCTTGTCGGTTGCGGTTGAGCTTTAGACCTGATGAGCATCGTCTTTGCAACCGCCACAGGGTCCTCACCCGAAAAGAGCGATTTTACACCATTGGTATTAATCGCACCTGCAAAAATACAAACCTCGTCGATCAAGCCGTCAAAATATTTATACAGGCTGTTGTCTCTGTTGTCAGTAATGGCTCCGATATAGGCATTGTGCTGAGACACGCCGGAAAGATCGTATTCGGGAGGAAGGAATCCGCTTGCGTCTAAAGCACCATCCACAAAGACCCGCAACCGGTCTGCGTTTCTCATTCCCCCGACGTGATGCCAGTTGCCGTCATTCACGGGTGTTTTCCCCATTGCCTGAATTTTATACGCATCGTTATCCGTAGTCAGTACAACCGTATTTTGATATTCTTCGTTAACTGCCAGAGCGTAGCGTATTCCGCCTTCCTCATCGCCTCCATAAGCAAAGATTGTCCCTCGACTCCCAGGCTCCGTGCCGGACTGTGTCGTCTTAATCCACGCCGATATGGCCCAGTCGCCGGTCCCGAAGTTCAGTGAAGCAGGATTGCCGCAGTCCACATAGTCATTGCCGTCGAGGCTGATGGCCCGGCCGACCTTGCCGTCCACATAGGTTGAATTGCCTTGTATGGTCCCATTATTGGCCCCGGCGCTGTCGTTGACATTATCTTCGAACTTCCACCAGGCGACCAACTTGTCGGAACTCTGAAGTTGAGGATTGGCCGTCTGTGCTATCTCATTCGGATCGGCGCCTGTATATAGTGCCTTAACTGCGTTAGAATCAATTGAACCGGCAATAACGCAGACTTCATCGATCAGACCATTCCACTCGCGATCGGCCTGCTCGCTATTGCCTCCGATAATTACAGCCGAATCGTTCATGCTGATTTCACCTGAAGCTTTGCTGGAATTGTCCAGCACCCCATCTATATACAGCAGTATCTCTGAGCCGTCATAAACACCAACCACATGATGCCACTGTCCATCGTTAACGTTTTTCCTGCCTTCGATACCTTCCGGCCGCTGGCCCGTGACAGAAGTAATCCCCGTACAATGAAATGCGAGAGTATTATCCTCGGCATATCTTTGGAGCCGCCAGCTTGTGTCACCCTTGGTTACAAGAGATTGCCATCGCTTGTCGAATGTATTGACCTTGAACCATGCGGCAATGGTTATAGGCCCTGCGATGTCGAACGCGGATTCATCGTCGATTCGAACAAAATCACCATCACCATCGAATTCGAGGGCCCCGCCGACTTTTCCGCCGGCAGGTCGCCACTGAGGATTCCCAATCAGCTTACCCCCACAAGCATTACCCGAAGAATCAGATACGTCGTTGCCACCAGCCTCATCCAGCTTCCACCGGGCAAGCAGCATATTCTGTGCCGTAACTGAGGCAGGTCGGGAGGATTCCACAATTTCAGCATTCCCATCGAGAATCCCATCGTTACCATTACCGGACAGGTCTTTCGCTGTGCCGTCGTCGAAGTTCCAATAGCCGACAAGGCCCTCTTCCCTGCCGGTCAATTGAGTGTTCATAGTCTCATTAATCTCTTCCTCTGAGCGAGCGATGTTCCAGATGCGGATTTCGTCAAGTGCTCCGTGAAAATATTCTCCTGAACGAAATTCCGGATCACCTTTGCCAATATAGAGGTCGGACTGATCGATAACCAGCCCTCCGTCGGCAAGCTGTTTCTCAACGGCCAGACCATTGATATAAAGCGTAATCATGCTTCCGTCATATGTGCCGACAAGGTGATACCATTTGTCCGCGGTGAACTCATAATCTGCCCGCACAATACCGATTTCGCCCAGACCCATCTGGGCACATAGACTGCCATCGATATTGCGAAACCGCATAAGAAAATTTTCGGCTCCTTCCTCGACGTTCTTGCGAATAATGGAGTTGATATCTTTGTACCCAGCATAGGATGATGCTTTCAGCCAGACTTCCATCGTAATTGCATCTGAAAACGAACGCAGCGATTGCGAGTCTGGAATATGCATGCAACCGGTTTTCCCATCCAGACTCAGCACCCGGCTAACAGTTGATTCATCCGGCTTTGGCGCGCTTTGAACCTGCTTACTGATACCCTGGTCTTTATCCGTAATCTCGACGGCTTCAATACGCTCAAGTACACAAGGTGTTATCAAGTCGGGCTTTTGCAACTTACCTTCAATTGTCAAACCGTCTTCTTTCATCGTACCCTCAAAAACACACTGATTTACTTTCTCCTCAAAGCGCAGCTTACCGTTTTCAAATGTGACCGTATCGAAAGGTCTGTCGTCGGGACTTTTCCGTGTAGCCGCACCAGCAAGACTACCATCCGGTTTTCTCCAGAACCTCATGACATATTTCTGATTAAATTCAGTAAGAGTTGCTTGCCATTTGCCTTCGACTGTGTTCGCTTTTTTCTGTATAGTATTTGTTGCCGCAGCTTTGGTTTTGGCTGCTTCTGACTGCAGAATATTCCTCGTCATTGCTTCGGCTTGTACAGCCTGCGTCCTCCAGTTGTCCATTGAACTCGTGCTACCGGCAAAACGCCATGCCCCACCGATGTAAGCAAAAGACCAGACCTGGTCTATTGGTTTTTCGGGCGACGGTCGCGTGTAGATTGCACATAAGTCTGATTCTTCCGGTTGCTTATTCTCGATCTCGATTCTACAGAGAATCGAAGTCCTTGCAGCAGCCAACATCTGTGCCCGTACTTCCGGCGATGACAGTTTCTCGAATTGCTTCTGCTTTACAATAGGAAATATCTGGTCGAGAGTATTTTTGTCCTGGTGGTGATAAGCTGAAATTAATGTAAGAAGAGCATTGGCAGGTGTAGTTTGGTCGTTGAATTTACGTCCATCGAGAATTTCAATCTTTTTCTTTGCAAAATACTCAATAATGTCACTTTCGGATTGCTCCTTTTCCGCCGGAATGGAAATACCCACAGCGTGCTTGCCATTAGGGTCGCTGACATCTGCCGTCGAGTCCCCCTCATTATCACTATAGATCGATGATTGAGAACAAAGCAGTAGAATCACAATAGCACCAATTATTCTGATCTTATCGCTATCCATATTCATTTCCTTTCCTTACGCACGCATGCTAATCCACAAATCAGAATCTTTTCCTTTTTATTAACGAAATCAATATTTGCCATAATTAGTCCTTTTCTTTGATTTTTTTCACAATTGCCATTTAAGCAAAGTGTGTGCCAAATAAGAATTGATTGGGAATTACCTTTTCAAGTTGTTGTTCGATAAGGAGATAGAAACTAAACAAAGCTTCTGAGAGATGCGGCTGTTTTGGTGTCCAATGGGTCATTGCCGACACTCTTGGGTCATGAATGACACACTGATATTAATAGGGCGGATTATTCTATTCCATAATGCCTTAACTTACGGTAGAGGGTCTTCCGACCGATACCGAGCAATTCTGCGGCCTTTTCACGATTGCCACTCGTTTCCGAAAGGGCTTTATTGATCGCCTCACGCTCGGCTTGAGCCGTGGCCTGGGCGGCGGTCTCCGCAAGTGATATTCGCCCTGATACCATACCGGTTATCTCAGACGGCTCTGGTTTCGAGTAAATTCGTCTTGGCAAGTCGGCCGGCTCGATGGCAGGACCGCCTGCAATTGTTATCGCGCTGTAAATACAATTTTGCAATTCTCTCACGTTGCCGGGCCATTCGTAAGCCATCAATAATTGAACTGCTTTCTCGGAGATAGCCTGATGTTCGATCCCCAACGGCCCGGCATATCTCTCAAGGAATTGCTCAACCAATAACGGAATATCCTCCTTGCGCTGGCGCAGCGGGCAGATATTCAGGCTCAGAACGTTCAATCGCCAGTACAGATCCTCTCTGAATTTTCCTTCCTCAACCATCTTGGCAAGGTCTCGATTCGTTGCAGCCATGACACGGACATTGACAGCAATAGGCTCATTGCCGCCTACACGTGAAAAACTGCCTTCTTCGATGACTCTTAAGAGCTTAACTTGCGCTTCAAGAGTCAGCTCGCCGATTTCGTCAAGAAACAACGTTCCGCCGTCAGCCGACTCGAATTTGCCTATCCTGAGCTCTTTGGCATCGGTAAATGAACCTGCCTCATGGCCGAAAAACTCGCTCTCAATCAGATTGGAAGGAATGGCGCCGCAGTTGACCACTATAAACGGCCCTGATTTGCGATTGCTGGCCTGATGAATGGCCCGTACAATTAATTCTTTGCCGGTGCCGCTTTCACCATAGACCAGGACCGTTCCGTCGGTGCCGGCGAATTTACGCATCAATGCAAACGTGGATTTCATCTTATCCGAAACGCCGACAATATTCTCAAAACTGTAGGTCTCTTCAAGCTGGTCTTCTAATTCCCTGACCCTGCGCTTGAGAGTTACCATTTCCACCGCGCGCGAAATTATTGCCAGAAGCTCATCATTATCAAAGGGCTTTTGCAGATAATCAAAGGCCCCCTTTTTCATTGCTTCCACGGCTGAACGAACTTCTCCGTGAGCAGTCATAATTATAGTTTTACAGTCGGCATTCAACTGCCTATCCAGGGCTTCCATAACTTCCATGCCGTCGATTCCGGGCATCTTCAAATCAAGCAAAATAACTTCCGGCTTAAAATGGGCGTATATATCAAGTCCCGCTTCCCCAGAATCGGCAGCCTCCACATTGTAACCATTTTTTTTCAACAGTGCGGACAAAATGGAACGTATGCTCGCTTCGTCATCAATAATCAGTATTCTGGGTTTTTCCATGTAATTCGGCTTCCAAACATTGTTTTAACCTACCGGCAGAGAAATTTTCACTTCCGTGCCGCCACCTTTAGCTTGCTCTATCCAGATTTCGCCATTATATCGTTTGACTATACTATTGCAAATGGCCAGCCCGAGGCCTGTCCCGCCAATCTTGGTCGTGAAGAAGGGCTCAAAAACCTTTTGCCGCAGGTTGGCAGGTATACCGGATCCCTCATCCTCAATTTGGATCAACATCCTCTCACTGCCTGCAATGGAGTTTTCTACAAGACAGCAGGCTTTAATTAAGAGCAATCCACCTTCCGGCATTGCCTGCAATCCATTCATCATAACATTCAAAAGCACCTGCCGAAATTCGGCCGGGTCGAATCTAAGTTTCGGCAAATCTTTTTCGAAATCAGTCTCCAGCTTAATATTCTGGCTCTTGGCTTTAGCCTCGATGAAATTCGCACAGCGTTCAATTTCCTGGCGAATATCTATTTCCTCGGGATTACTCGCGGCCGGTCGGGCCAGTGACAATAGATTACCTACAATATTATTCAGCCGATCTACCTCATCCAAAATATCATGGGCAAGCTTCCTCTGGTCTGTGCCCTGACCGAATTCATTCTCAAGGTACTGTATCGTACTTCGAATGGCCGTCAACGGATTTCGCAGCTCGTGTGCAATGCCCGCGGCAAACTGGCCCATCGTTGCCAATTGCTCGGCACGGAACATACGTTCGTTCTGGCGCAAGCGCTCTTTAAACAAAAGAGCATTCTCGAAAGCCAGGCTGGCCTGTCTGCTGAGAACTTGTAGGTTGGCCGTCTGGCTCTTATTCAATGGCCCCTGGCTTAAATGTAGAAAGACCATGCCGATCAGTCTGTCCATTGAAATAAAGGGACAAGCGAGATTTACCGACAAATCCAAAAAAGGCTGAAGCTCATCACGCAGATAATCTGTTACCTCTGCGTTTTCCTCGAAAAACAAAATTTGACGATTGGCACGAAACCACTGTGCTATAATGCCATTGGCAGCCAAAGCCGGTAGATGGGATACGCCATGACCGGCCTGGTCCACAAGAGAAAACGTACGGGATGATTCACTACGGTCCGCCAGATACACATAGGCTTTTTCCACGTCCATTAGTCCCTGCAATTTGCTAAGCAGATTATTTGTGAGCTGTTCGGGATCTACTATAAGCATCAAGCTGTCTTCAAATTCGGTCAGCATGTTGTTAATCTCTTCTGGTCTACAAAAAAAACGGGGGATTTTCAGCCGCATATTAAATTCCTCTAAACTATCAGAAAACGAGTCCAGTATTAAAAAAGCACAAAATATTATATATTTACGACAGATAAAAGTCAATATCGAGCAATTGAACTGCAAAGGGCGCATCTGTATTTTATGGGTAGATTTGCAAGCAGCGAAAGGCTCTTTTACCATAATTGCTCCATTCTGTTATTCAGCCAAATGACTCGCAGGGCCAAAGTTGCTGATGAGCCTGCTCTGCTACATCTCGTTCCTGATTGCTTCAATCTTTTACCAACCACATCCTTACAAGCACCTTCAACAGAGCCGGAGCCTATATAATAGCCTTTCGACCTGAACACATCGTAACGCATTTGCTGTTCGTTAGTCGAAATATATCGAATCAATGTATCAATTGCCTCGC
>JAFGPJ010000162.1 GCA_016936275.1 Sedimentisphaerales bacterium | reverse complement strand
GTCTGGAATTTTCGGCCGTTGCTGGAAAAACGTATTCCATCAAAGCAAACGAGGCAATCCGCAAGACCGCGTTTGGTGACCCGGACAAGATCGACGTGCTCGTTGTGACAGGTGGACATGGATTCGATCGTGAGCCGTTCTTCTCTATGTTCAATGGTTGCGACGACATCAAATGTATCGAATATCAACTGAAAGAAGACAGCGAGGTGTTCGAGGATATCAGCGAGTGGAATTATGATGTTGTGCTTCTCTACAACATGACGCAGAACATCTCCCCCAAGCGCCAGGACAATTTCGTTCGACTTCTGAAGGATAAGGGCATCGGCGTAGTCGTGGTGCATCATGCGCAGGCGGCGTTTCAGAGCTGGCCGGAGTACCACCAGATCATCGGCACGGCGTACATTTATTTCGACGTGGAAATCGATGGAAAGCTGTGGCCGCACTGTAAATGTAAGGGTAACCAGGATATCGCAGTATCTATCTGTGATGACAAACACCCGATCACCCGCGACATGAAGGATTTCCATATAACTGATGAAACCTATAAGGGCCGCTGGTGGACGGACGGCAACCACGTTCTCCTGATGACGGATCACCCCGAAAACGATGAACCGGTCGCCTGGATTCGTCAATACGGCCGTTCCCGGATTTTCAACATCCAGTTCGGCCACGATAAGCAGGCTTACGCCTGCCCGGAGTATCGCGAGCTACTCGTCCGCGGCATCCGATGGACTGGCGGGACGCTCAAATAGAAAGCCGCTCACACAAAGGCATCGACGCGAAACGAAACAATCGTAAAATTTCAGTCCAGAGAAAACCATGAAAACGAAAAATCATATCTTCGTTCAGTATCAGTCACATGAGAAAAGCATATCAGGCCCACGAGCTGTTTCCAGTGGGCGACTTCACGAACGATAAATGAAAGCAGTACCTTTGGGCCTATTACCGGCTGATAGAGAAAGTTGACCGAAACGTCGGGACGTTACTGGACGCTCTTCGCGAGTCGGGTCAGCGGGGAAATACGCTTGCCGTCTTTCTCAGCGACCACGGCGAATGCCACGGCGTGCATCGCTGGAACCAGAAGACTGTATTTTATGACGAGTCAGCGCGAGTTCCTCTTATTATCAGCCAGAAAGGTACAACGCCGAAAGGCACCTGCGATACTTTAGTGCAGACCGGCGTTGATTTGATTCCGACGCTCTGTGATTTCGCCAGGATTAAAGCACCGAAAAGCTTGCCGGGCATGAGTCTCAAGGCATGTGCCCTGAATCAATCCTCCGGGCAAGACAGGCCGTATATTGTTGTATCGAACAAAATTGTGCAGTTCGAGCCAGTAGACGGCGTTCTTTTGAAGCCGGATGGGAGGATGATCCGCAGCCGGCGATATAAATACTGCCTCTACAGCCTAGCCTGGGGCGACGGCGTGAATCGCTCGTTGATATGCAGGCCGATCCCGGCGAAATGGTCAATCTGGCCGAAAAAAGCCAATATCGCACTATCCTCTTACAGCACCGGCGGTTTCTAAGCGATTTCGCCATAAAACACGGCGACAAAATGGCCATCACAATGCTCCGGGGCTGCTTCTCCTGATGCGTATCTCACGAAAATTTGACGCAACACACAATACTCGATACGCATCTTTAAATCACTCCATAAGGATATTTTTCTTGACAGATTGGTGGGTAATTTGTATATAATATAAAATAAGTGAATATGTGTATCTTTTGCTGACCGTAAGACCACAAAACGAAGCGCAAGTCGTCCCTTGCTGGACCTTGAGGTGGGGTCAACAAGACTGATGAGCAGAGATTTCAACAATTCTATCAGGACGTTTGAAAGAAAAAAACTGCAGGAAAATAAGGTCGCCGGAGTCGTATGCTCTGGGAATAGAACTCTCAGTTGATAAGATAGTGATTGGCTGTTGAAGGAAGGTGGTAATGTCAAACCTTGTAGGGGCAGCTCGTGAACCGCCCATACTTATAGCATCTTAAAATCTATAACTAATCGAACCAAGAGTTTTATTATCGGCTGTTCATAATTTAATCGTTTTTAAGGAGTATTGTTATGTGTAGAAGGCTAATGTATCTGATTTTGCTAATGGTGTTGTTTGCAGGGGTTGCTAACGCGCAATTTATCACGAGCGTAGCACACCGCAATACCGACACAGATGCCCCGGAAGATCCCCAAATCGCACCGGATCCGCTCGCAGAAAATTCGGTGACTTTTGTGGACAGGACTCATGTGTACGCTGATATACCGGAATTTATCATCGGTGCTCAGTATGTCATACTTGCCAACGACAACAAGAATATGTCAGCTTATGAGCTGGACCTGACCTTTGGAATGAAGGCCACCCTGTATGTTTTTGTCGACAACCGTATGGGTGGAGCAGCCGGTGGAAAAGGTGTGAATCCGAACATTGACGGCATGGGATGGTTAACAGACATGGGCTTTGTTGATACAGGTGAGGATATTGGAATCGATGAAAGCTTCGATGGGGATATTGATCAATACTTCTCCATTTTCTCTCTGGCTGTCGATGTCGGCACGGTTACTATCCACGGCAATACCGAGGGTCATGGAGGAAACATGTTAGGCGTTGCTGCTTTAGGCCCCAAGTATAGTGCCTACTATCCTGTACCCGAAGACGGTGGTATGAATCCAGCAACGTGGGTGAGTCTTGCCTGGACGGCCGGAGATACCGCTGCTACACACGATGTGTACTTCAGCGATAATTTTGATGATGTAAACGATGGTACGGGCGATGCTTATAGAGGCAACCAGACTAATACGGATTTCCTCGCCGGCTTTACCGATTTTCCATTTCCTGACGGCCTTGTTCCGGGTGCGACTTACTACTGGCGAATCGATGAGATCGAGGCAGACGGCACCACACTATACAGAGGCAATGTATGGAGTTTTACAGTACCGCCAAAGACCGCCTATGCACCCATACCGGCCGATGGTGCCGAGCTTGTCGATTTGGATGTTAGACTTACCTGGACCCCGGGTTTCGGTGCAAAAATACACTATGTTTCCTTCGGCGAGAATTTTGACGATGTGAACAATGCTGTCCAGGGTACCAGTAGCGGAACAGCGAGTTTCAATCCAGGTCCACTTCAGCTTGCCAAAACTTACTACTGGCGAGTCGACGAGTTCGAGGGTCCGCTTACTCATAGAGGCGAGGTCTGGAGCTTTACGACCGAGGGCGCCGTCAGCGGTCCGAACCCGGCAAACGGCGCCGTGAATGTCAGTCCCACCCAGATTCTTACCTGGGATGCCGGAGCCGTCGCCGCTTCACATGAAGTATATTTCGGAATGGATGCAGACGCCGTGAAGAATGCGACAAAAGGTTCACCTGAATATAAAGGACCAAAAGCACTCGGAGAAGAAAGCTACGATCCCGGTAAACTTATGCTGAACACCGCGTACTACTGGCGGATCGATGAAGTCAACGGAACTAATCCGGATAGTCCGTGGGCAGGCAACGTCTGGAGCTTTACAACAGGCGATTTCTTTGTCATAGACGATTTCGAGGCCTACAATGCCGATGATAATCAGATATGGTTTGCCTGGCATGATGGGCTTGGCGCCGGCGTGCCGGGTGTTGAGCCTTACGTTCCGGGCAATGGTACCGGTGCCGCTGTGGGAGACGAAACGACTGCTTCTTATACCGAGGAGACGATAGTTCATAGCGGCGGCAGCCAATCTATGCCGTACAGCTATGACAACAATAAACAGGGTTTTGCCAGGTACTCAGAGGCGGAATTGACGTTAAGTGCCGTGAGAGACTGGACGGCAGAAGGTGTAGCTGAATTGTCGATATGGTTCCGTGGCAATCCGGCATCCGTCGGCAGTTTCATTGAAGGCCCGGTCGGCACCTATACTATGACCTCGACAGGTGCGGACATCTGGAACGCGGCAGACCAGTTCCACTATGCCTTCAAGACGCTCACCGGTGTCGGTTCGATCGTCGCGAAGGTGCTTAGCGTCGACAATACAGATCCATGGGCCAAAGCCGGCGTGATGATTCGCGAGACACTTGGCGCAGGCTCGAAATTCGCCGCTGTGTATATTACTCCCGGCAATGGATGCAGGTTCCAGGCCCGTTCGGACACCGAAATTGCCGCCACGAGTGATAGCGGAGTTGTGACGACCGAGCAGACAGCAATCGTTGCTCCATACTGGGTGAAATTAGAGCGTGACTTCGCCGGCAACTTCAGAGGCTTTTATTCGGCTAATGGTTCTACCTGGACGCCAATGGCATGGAATCCACAGAACATCTCGATGAGCTCAACCGTATATATCGGCCTGGCTGTAACCAGCCACAACAACAATGCTGTATGTCAGGTGCAGTTCTCTAACGTTACGACTACCGGTAACGTCACCGGGCAGTGGATGAACCAGGATATCGGCATAGTCAGCAACGATGCTGAGCCGCTTTATGTAGCCGTGTCCAACAGCACTGGTAATCCTGCAGTGGTTATCCACAATGATGCTGCCGCGGCGAACATCAACGTCTGGACTGAGTGGGTAATTCCGCTGTCGGCTTTTGCTGATCAGGGCATAAACCTGGCAAATGTTGACAGGATAGCTATCGGTCTTGGTACACGTGGTAATGTGACGACGTCTGGCGGTAAAGGTAAGATGTATATTGACGACATACGTCTGTATCGAAGCAGATAAATGCTTGATGATGGATACTCGAAACTCACAAGAATCGAGTATCCGAAATTACGAGGCGTTAATCACGGGCCCGTATCGAACGGTACGGGCCCGTATTATTTTGTTTCAAATCACTTATCATTTCCCGTCATATTTGGTAATATCAGGAGCTAAGAATGCCCGGCGGGCGGATAAAAGAAGGATTCAAGACGATTCAGAAAAAGTTAGAGCCAAAATATGAGTGACGTTACGCGAATTCTAAATGCAATAGAACGGGGAGAAACTAAGGCCGCAGATGAGCTGCTTCCGCTGGTTTACGAGGAGCTGCGCCTTCTTGCCGCACAGAAGATGTCACATGAGCTTCCAGGTCATACGCTCCAGGCGACCGCCCTGGTTCACGAGGCTTATATCCGGCTGATCGGCGAAGAAGCCCAAAATTGGAAAAGTCGTGGACATTTCTTCACAGCCGCAGCCGAGGCAATGCGCCGGATTCTTATTGATAATGCCCGCAGAAAAAAGAGCATAAAACACGGCGGTGGCCATCAGCGAGTAGATTTAGATAAAGATGTCCTTAAGTACGATGATGATCCGTCTGCGGATGATTTGATTGCATTGGATGAAGCCCTCCACCGGCTCGCAGAAAATGACCCGGTAAAATCGGAGGTAGTCAAGCTTCGGTTTTTCGCCGGCCTGAACATCGAGCAGACGGCGGAGATTCTGGGGATTTCACCAATGACGGCCAAACGCTATTGGGCATACGCAAGAGCCTGGCTCCTGCGGGAGATTGGTTAGATTGGAAGCATCTTGCTGTCATTCTGAGGCGCAGCCGAAGAATCTGGGAGCGAAATCATCGAAATCCTCTGCCTTGACCAGGATTATAAAGGAGCAATAATTGAAATAATCATTTTTTAGAGAAATTTTTGTAAATTTCCTGGTCTGGCCCGGCCCTGGATTACGCATTATATTATAGAGCCATTTTCAAAGGAGCTTTGTCGTGAGAACCAGACATAAAAACGAGGAGCAAATTTTCACCGCAGCGATAGAGATTGAAAACCGCGACCAGCGGAATGCGTATATTGCAAAATCCTGTGGTGACGACCAAAACCTGCTTGTGGCTGTTCAAGCGTTACTCCGGCAGCACGATACGAACAGTTTTTTAGACATCCCAATCCTCGAACCGGACCTTATTTTAGACGAATCTCCTATATCAGAAGGCCCCGGCACGGTCATTGGCCGGTATAAATTACTTGAAAAAATCGGTGAAGGCGGCATGGCTGTGGTTTATATGGCAGAGCAGACCGAACCGATTCGCCGGAAAGTGGCCCTCAAGATTATCAAATTGGGCATGGACACCAAGAGCGTTATTGCCCGCTTTGAGGCCGAGCGCCAGGCTCTGGCCCTGATGGACCATCCCAATATTGCCAAAGTCCTCGATGCCGGAGCTACTGAAACGGGCCGGCCGTATTTCGTAATGGAATTAGTCACAGGAGTCTCGATCACCGAATACTGCGACAAAAACAATCTCAACACAAAAGACCGACTGGCCCTGTTCATTCAAGTCTGCAACGCCGTCCAGCACGCCCACCAGAAGGGCATCATTCACAGAGATATCAAGCCCACCAATGTGATGGTAGAGCATCATGACGGCAAGCCTGTTCCCAAGGTCATTGACTTTGGAATTGCCAAAGCAACCAACCAGCGGTTAACCGAAAAAACGCTGTTCACGCGTTACGCCCATATTATCGGCACACCTGCCTATATGAGTCCTGAACAGGCCGACTTGAGCGATTTGGATGTCGATACCCGCTCAGATATCTACTCACTCGGCGTTTTGCTATACGAACTGCTCACCGGCACGACGCCGTTCAGCGAAGAAGAGCTTCGCAATGCCGGATATCTCGAAATGCAGAGAGTAATCTGTGAGCAGGAACCTGCAAAACCTTCTACAAAACTAAGTACTCTTGGAGAAACTCTGACGGATATAGCTAAGCACCGCGCCTGCACACCCGATCTGCTTACGAAGACAATTCGGGGTGATCTCGACTGGATTGTGATGCAATGTCTTGAAAAGGTGCGAACCCGCAGGTACGAAACAGCCAATGCCCTGGCCATGGATATAGAACATCATTTGAATTCAGAACCGGTTACAGCACGTCCGCTCAGTCCGGTCTACCGGATAGAAAAGTTCATGCTGAGAAACAAGGTTGCTTTGACGGTTGGAGTCATAATAACAACCATACTTATCTTAGGAATTTGCCTGAGCACATGGCAGGCAGTTCGAGCTGCACAGGCAGAGGAGAAAGCGGAGAAAGCCCGTATGGAAGAGGCGGTTCAGCGATTGCTGGCCGAGGAAGCAAAAATTACCGCACAGCGACAGCATTACTCTGCGAGTATTGCTCTGGCCCGGAATCTCATCGAACAGGGTCAGTTCGACCGCTCAAAGCAGATATTAAATCAACCAGGTCTCTCATCTTTGCGAAGTTGGGAGTGGGGTTGGTTAGAGCGTGCATGCCATCGCGACCTGATGACTCTCGATAGCGGAGGGCCGGCTCTGACCGGCGTGGACTTCAGTCCTGATGGACGATTACTGGCGACCGGTTGTTTTGATGGCACTGCAAGATTGTGGGATATAGTAACAGGCCGTGAGGTAAGAAGATTTAATGTTGGAAAAAGTTTTGTTCTGCTGCTGGATTTCAGCCCGGACGGACAATATCTGGTGACGCCCAATATGGACGGCATGGTAAAAGTCTGGAATGTGGCAACAGGGCAAATGCTTTTCATACTTGAGGGTCATACCGACTGGGTATATTGTGCCGCTTTCAGTCCCGACGGCAAGACGATCGCGACGTCAAGCCGGGACAAAACCGTGCGGCTCTGGGACGCCGGAGACGGCACTTCACGCGGCATCATCGGCGAGTATGGCGACTCAGTTATGTGTGTTGCGTTCAGTCCTGACGGGCGCAAGCTGGCTTATGCCGGTGGAAGCGGAGATCCCTCCGTCAGTAGTTCGGACACGACTGTGAGAATTCTGGATTTGAAGACCGGTGAATCGCAGGTTCTTACGGGACATACGGACACTGTTACATGCGTCGTGTTCAGTCCTGATGGAAAGAGCGTGGCAACTGCGAGTTGGGACGGAACCTCACGACTGGGAGATGTGGGGAACGGCTCGAAGCTGCTTACTTTTTTCACAGGTCCGCCCTCGAGTGGTTTCTGGTCGGCAGCGATCAGTCCTGATGGCCGTCTATGCGCAGTTGGAGGAGGTACCTCCTCAATCGATGCCGGCGTGTACGTAATCGATGTAAATACCGGTAAGATAGTGCAGGCTTACGAAGGGCATTCACGGATGATCCGAGACGTGGAATTCAGCCCAGACGGCACTCGCATAGTCACAACGAGCTTTGACGGCACGGCCAAGGTATGGCTGGTATCGCCCGCTGAATTTTTAAGCCTTGAAGGACATGACCAGGCGGTTTGGGCGATTGATGTGAGTCCTGACCGCCAATGGCTGGCTACAGGCAGTCTTGATCAAACTGCCAAAATCTGGAATATCGAAAGCGGCAGCCTTCTGCTTACAATACCGGTAAACTTCCCGGTCGTTTCGTTGGCGTTCTGTCCTGACAGCAGCCGTTTGGTAACAACGGCGGCAGACGCCACTGCCAGGGTCTGGCAGTTGGGCACCGAAGATGTGAGAGTCGGAAGACCTTCATTGACATACAAATCGCTGCTGACTCTTGCCGGGCATTCGAATACCGTTATGTGTGTCACTTACAGTCCTCAAGGACATTGGATTGCTACAGGAAGCAAGGACAACACCGCCCGGATTTGGGATGCTCAATCAGGTCATCTGATAAAGACTTTGGAGGGCCATGATGGTTGGGTCCTCGATGTGGCCTTCAGCCCTGATAGTGAGCGGCTGGCTACGGCGAGCGCTGATAACACTGCAAGGATTTGGCAGGTTGATACAGGCAAATTATTATTTGAACTGAGCGGGAATACGAGTCAAGTCCTGCAGGCCGATTGGGACTGGGACAAATCCGGTTCGTGGCCCAGCAGCACTCCACCAAGCACGAGTTGGATTCTACAGGTAACCTGGAGCCCGGATGGTAAATATATTGCTGCCGGCGGCCAGGATGGTACCACCTGCCTGTGGGATTCGACCAGCGGCACACTTTTGGCTCCGCCATTGCAGGGACACCGAGACGGTGTCAGTTCACTCGCATTCAGTCCGGACGGTTTGCGGCTGGCAACTGCAGGCGGCGGGACTCATGTTCACCAGAAATTCGGTCGAGATCACTCAGTAAACCTGTGGGATGTTACAACCGGTCAGAACCTGCTGCGATTTAAAGCACATGATAATGTGGTGCGGGCAGTGGCTTTTGATTCGGAAGGAACACGTCTAATCACAGGCAGCGTGGACAACACAGCCCGGGTGCGCAAAGCATTCGCCTGGCGAATGACGGACTACCCCGGGGATCCTAACTTATCTCTGGAGCAGCGATTAGAGTTGTATAAATCCCGTTACTGGTCCCAGGCTTACGCCGGTTCCAATGTTGTTTCACAAGCAGAACGACAAATAGTAGAAAGAGTAGATGGACAATACAATATTGCTATTGACAGGGTAGCTAAGACCCGTCCACTTCGCTCTGTTCCAACCCGCGACCTTGCTGCGGAACCGAACCAAATCGACCTGACAGAGGTTTATAATGCTTCGATCGACGAAGCATGGCAGCCAACCGAAAGTCTGGAGGGTTTGGGTCAGGATCTCATGGCATTTCCGGCAGGTCTAAGGAAATGGGATGACGTTCTGTTTGACGCCAGAGGTGTGATCCAATTGTGCAGTTCCCATCCGGACTGGTCCAAGTTTCCCCAGAGCATCGAAATTCCGGTTAACCGCCGATTCTATCGACTTCATGTCCTGCATGGCGTGGCTTACGTTGAACGTGAAGGTGTGAGTGTCGGAGCGTTCCAATTAATCTATTCAGACGGACAGCGGCGGGAAATCGAAATTCAATACGGCCGGGATGTACGAGACTGGTGGGTCAGTCGGGACTCGAAACTAAACGTAGAACACGGCACAGTGGCGTGGACTGCCCGGCGATTGTCGGCTTCGCTGGCGACGGAGAAAGTACGAATCTTTCTGACAACCTATGAAAATCCGCGCCCGGAGATAGATGTAGTCCATGTTAATTTTATTTCCAAAAAGACACAATCGGCACCGTTCCTTTTGGCAATGACGATTGAATAGTCTTGATATGAAGAAAGGAAAAGATCATGAATACCAATAAAATCGTAAACTGCAGGGCGGCTGGAGTTCTTGCTGTCCTTGCTCTAATTTTAATATCACCTGTCAGGGCAAAAGATAATGAAACTTTTTTCCCGGGTTTTATTCCGTTTGAAGGTCAACCTGAAGGTGTAGCGGTCGATAAGACCGGCAATGTATATGTCAGTGTCCGCGCATCCAATGACCAGGTCTGGAAGTTCTCGCCATCCGGAATGAAAACCGTGCTGGTCGATTTGGGTGAACCTGGAGGGGGTGCAGGTGGTCTGGCATTGGATACTGCCGGCAATGTGTATGTGTGCCGGGCCGTATCCAACCAAGGCGTGTATCGTATTGGCGACGATGGCAATGCCGTGCTTCTGCCGGGAACAGAAAATATTGTATTTCCTAATGCATTAACGTTCGATTCTTCTGAAAACATTTATATCACGGAGACATTTTCCGGCGGCACTTCAAGTGATCCGTTCGGGCCAGGCGGAATCTGGCGTGTCCCGAAGGGAGGAACTGCAGAATTGTGGCTCCGCGATGAACTTTTAACCGGATTACCTCCCTCTTTATTCCCGTTTCCCATTGGAGCCAATGGAATTGGGTTTTGTCACGGAGACCTCTATGTAGTCAACACGGATAAAGCGCTGATAGTTCGTATTCCCGTGCAGTCGGACGGCAGCCCGGGCGAACCGGAAATATGGAAGCAGGTCGAAGACGTGCCGGAATCACCTTTATACAACTCCCCATCTTTTCCGGTGTTGCTGGATGGTCTTGCCATTGATTTATACGGCAACATCTACGTCGCTGTAATCAGCCGCAATGCGATTGTAAAAATCGATGCTGAAGACCGAACGCAGGAGACTTTCGCGATCAATCCGGATGTTTCGCTGGACACGCCGGCGAGCCTTGCATTCGCAACGGGTAAGGGCGTTCAGAAAAATCTCTTTATAACCAATCTGGGTATGTTCAAAGATTTTATCCCTGATCAATCGTGGCCCGGCCCCGGGCTTCTGAACAAGAGCATCCAGTTGAGCAGCAGTTCGGATTGGTCTCCAGTCGGTACCTGGGTGATTTGTGCCGAAATGCCTGCCGGGAATATGCTGATGCTCGAAAGTATTCAGGCACAGGACTCGACGGAGTCCAAATATTGTGGTGTATTGAAACAGGTCAACACTAATCCGACTCATTTCGGATTATTTCCCGATATCGATAGCGGTGATGAACTTTATGTAACACAAGGGATCAGGACGGGGCCTGACAGTTTCGAATCCACCCACCTTACATACGGCGTCAGTAAGCAGGAAAATACCCAGGCCATCGTTAAAGTCATTGCCGTTGTCAATACTCAATGGAATATGACGGGACCGGATACGATAGAGGGCAATGGCACTGCTGCACTTTATCTTTCAGAGCAGGATACCGATGGTGACGGTCTTCCGGATGAGGATCAGATACCGAGTATTTGTCTGCCGTTTCCATTCACCGGTAGACGCCTTAACGTGATGCCGCCTTGCGAGTTGATGCCCGCCACGGAATAAAGATAAAATCACATTCGCACGTTTTTCCGGGGGCTGTGCCTCTTAATTGCAGCCCCCATTTTATCCATACATTAGATTTATTCGCGAATTAAACAGATTTTCTCAGTCATGATCTTCAAAAATTTACAATCAAAAGAGTCAGAAAGGAAGGCATAAAATGAAACCGTTAAAACTTTCTAAAAGGTTTGCGTTTGTAATATGTTTTGTCATAGTGATATTTTTATCTCCAACAGTAACACTGTCACAATATCCCGAATGGACGATATACAATACTTCTAACTCGGGCATGCCGTACAATGGCGCTACTGTGCTTGCATTCGATGAGCAGGGTTCCGTGTGGGTCGGTACCGGCAGATGGTTCTCTCTGGCAGGTGGTGGTCTGGCCAAGTTTGACGGGGAGAACTGGACTGTGTTTAATACGTCAAACTCTCCATTGCCAAGTAACGATCACTTTGGCCTTGCTGTTGATCCGCAGGGTAATGTGTGGGCCGGAACTGAAGGAGGATTAGCAAAATTTGACGGGACAAACTGGACGGTATATAAAACGAGTAATTCCGGCCTGCGGGACAATCGAGTTGCCACTCCGGTTTTTGATGAGCATGGTCATTTTTGGGCGGGAACCTGGGAGGGTGGTCTGGTAGAATTTGACGGTGTTAACTGGACTGTCTACAACACCACTAATTCCGGATTACCCAATAAAATACCATTTGCAACAGCGTTCGATAAGCAGAGAAATTTGTGGATCGGGACCGTCGGCGGTGGTTTGGTGAAGTTTGACGGTACGAACTGGACCGTCTTTAATACAGCAAACTCCCCACTACCCCATAACACTATCTATTTTATAGACTTTGATAGCCAGGAAAATTTGTGGATTGCCACCGATGGCGGCGGTCTGGCGAAGTTCGACGGGGTTAACTGGACTATCTACAACACAGCCAACTCCGGTTTGCCAAGTAACCGTATTTGGCCGATTGTAGTTGATGCTTACGATAATATATGGATTGGCACCTACAATAGTGGTTTGGCGATGTTCGATGGGAGCGAATGGTCTGTTTATAATACATCAAATTCCGCTTTGCCGGATAATACAATCAATTATCTCGCGATCGATGCCCGCGGGGACTTATGGATTGCGACTCAGAGCGGCGGCCTGGCTGTTTATAATCCGGAGGAGCAATTGCCTAATGTTGACTTTAACGGCGACGGAATAGTCGATTGTGCAGACATGCGTATGATGATTGACTACTGGGGCACAGATGAGCGAATATATGATATTGCTCCAACGCCCTCAGGCGACGGGTGCGTGGATGTACAGGACCTTATCCTGCTTTCCGAGCATTTGTTTGAGGAAATCCTGCCTTCAGATTTGATTGCTTATTGGAAGCTGGACGAGGCAGAAGATATCGTAGCATATAATACTATAGGAGAAAATGACGGAATTCTTTTCGGGTATCCGGTATGGCAACCCGCAGAGGGCAAACGAGGCGGCTCGCTGGAATTAGATGGTATTGATGATTATATCAAGACCAACTTTGTCCTGAGCCCGGCGGGCGGCGTATTCAGCGTCTTTGCCTGGATAAAAGGAGGTGGTCCAGGACAGGTAATTATATCGCAGGTCGATGGTTTTGGCTGGATCGGCGAGACCTGGCTCGGCATGGACGCAGTGAATGGTTACCTGATGACCGGCTTAGTGCCGCCCCTGCTCGGACGGTTTATCACACAGCCATTAGGCTCTCAAACCATTATCAATGATGACCAGTGGCATCACATCGGCTTTGTCTGGGACGGCGCGTACAGGTCTCTTTATGCAGACGGCACAGAAGTCGCGAAAGATGTGTTATCTCAAGCAGCACTGAAATCCGCGACCGGAGGCTTATACATCGGCGCCGGCAAGAATCTCGATGCCGGAACCTTCTTCTCCGGCCTGATTGACGATGTTCGCATTTACAACAGGGCACTGACGACGGAGCAAATCGCGGCATTGGCACAGTAGGCATTCTAAGAAAAAAACAAGCCGCCCGGTATAGTCAAAGGGCCTGACCATACCGCGCACAGATAGAATAATCTTTGACCTTCGAGGCCGAGGCGTCGGGATTGTCGTCGGGGTACAGGTAAATACTGATGCTGAAATCCCGCCCCGGCTTTGTGAAGCGTTCGAGGTCGCTGGCCTGCTTAAATCCCTGTAATTCAAGCTGCCCGGCGGTCTCGAGCCAGTTGGCCCCAATTTTTATGCCGTAAAAGCCGTATTTGCTGCCTATAATTACCGCACTGCTGAATACATATTCGTTTGAAGAATCAAAAAAGAAAATACAATTCTCCACTTCCAGAAATGAATTCGGTTTGGTCTTTTCGAGGCCAATCATGCGGCAAACTTCGCTGTATGGAGTCTCAAGAATCTTGATGGAATTCTCAAGATTTAATAATTCTTCGGTTTGAGGTTGTTTCGACCCCATTTTCATCGCCTCCTTGTCGGAATTACCCGGCATTGATGTTCTATACGTCTCAATGGATGTAGGGGCGGTACCCGAACCGCCCCTGCCTGGATGAATTCATTTTATAAGTTTTGTAAAAATTTGGAAGAAAAAAACACTTTCAAAAGCGGCTTTGTTAATTATATATTATGACTTTAATTTTTCAGAGTTTATGTGCTTGAAAAATCCGGACAGAGTTGTTAATCTGTCAGCTTGGAGTAGGGTCATTACTTCATTACCCGGCTGCCGACGGGCCATAATGAGCGGGCAAAAGTAACGGATGCGTGCCAATGGGTATTAAGAACAATATAACACAGCAAACAGGGCAACCGGGCTCTGAAGCAAATCAAAATTCCACGAATGAGAAGTTCGTGCCGACGTGCAGCATTTGCGGCGAAAAACACTGGCCCCACCATCCTTTAGTTCCATGTGTCAACAAGAGAAAAGCCAAGGCAAAAGCCAAAGCCGACAAAAAGGCCAAGGCAAAAGCCGCCGCCCAGGCCAAGGTCGAAGCCAGAGAAAAAGCCAAAGAACAAGTCCGGCTTGAAGCCGAGACAAGTGCAAAGGTTAAAGCTGAAAGAAAGGCCTATCTTGAGGCAATCGCCCGGGCGGAAGAACGGCTCAGGATCGAATCCAAGGCAAGGGCCGAAGCAGAAGATAGGGCCGAAATCGAGGCCAAAAAAAGGGCTCAGGCCGAAGTTAGGGCCAAGGCCGAAGCAGAACAAAAAGCTAAGGCCGAGGCCGAAAAAAAAACTTACGCCGAAGCTATAACCAAGGCGGCCGAAAGAGTCAAGGCCGAATCCAGAGCAAGAGCCGAAGTCGAAGAAAAGCTCAAGGCCCAAATCGACAAGCATGCCGAAATCAAGGCCAGTGCAGCCGAAGCCCTGGAATCCACTAAAACACAGGCCGCATCGGAAGCCAAATCTTATGCCGCGGCCATAAGAGAGCTTCAGGACAAACTGCAAACTGAGATTGAATTAAAATCCAGAACTCAGCAGGAAACTCAGTCCCAAGCGGAGCAACATGCCAAAGTCGAAACCGAATATGCAAAGGCCATTTCCGCAGCCAAAGCAAAGGCAGCAAAAGAAGCTGAATTACATGCCGCAGCAATAAAAGAGCTTCAGGAAAAGCTACAAGCCCGAACCGAAGAAATAACAAGGGCCGAAGCAAAAATCGAATCCGAAGCTAAAGCCCTGCTTCAAGCACAGGAAAAAATCAGTGAGGAAGTTAAAGCAAGGGGTAGTCTCGAAGAGCGGCTTAAGGTTGAGACCGAGGAAAAGGCCAGAATTAAGGCCGAAACAACTGAAGCTTTAGCAGCAGCAAAAGCAGATGCCGAAGCAAAAGCTGAGTCTTACGCCGCGGCGATAAAACAATTAGAAGAAAAGTTAAAGATTGAAACACAAGCCAAAACACAGGCTCAGCAGGAAACCAAGTCACAAACACAGGCAAGAACAAGAGCGGAGGAAAAAGCCGCCGCTGAAGCTCATTCCGTTATCGAGGCACAAGAGAAAGCGGAATATCTTCGTAAAGCTGTAGCCAAAGCTGAAAGAAGACTAAACGCTCAGGCCGAAGAGCTTGCGAAAGCCAAAACCAAAATCGAGGCCGAAGCAAAATCTCGGGGCCAGGCGGAGCAAAAAGCTAACGAAGAAGCTCAGGCAAGGGCGAAAGTCGAGGAGAAGCTCAGGGCCGAATCGGAGGCAAGAGCAAGAATCGAGGCCGAAGCTAAAGAAGCTCTCTCGGCGTCGAAATCTGGTGCAGAGGCAAAAGCTGAATCTTATGCAGAAGCTATAAAGCAATTAGAGCAAAAGCTAAATAATCTGGCCGAAGAAAAAGCAAAAATCGAAGCAAAAGCCGAGTCCGAAGCTGCCGCCCGACTCGAAGCTCAAAAAACTGCTGCTGAAGAAGCCAAGACAAGGGCGAAAATTGAAGAGCAGCTCAGGGCCGAAATCGAACAGCGAGCTAAAATCGAGACTGAGAATGCCGAGAATATCGCAGCAGCTAAAACGGAATTGGATGAAAAGGCTGAATTTCATACCGCGGCTATAAAGCAATTAGAGCAGGAGCTGAAGGCCCAAACCGAAGCAAGAGCAAGGGCCGAAGCGAAGGCCGAATCCGAATGGGCGGCTCGACACGAAGCACAAAAAACCTCAACCGAAGAAGCTAAGGCAAGGGCGAAAATTGCCGAACAACTCAAGGTTGAAACCGAGCGGCGTGCTGTAATCGAAGCCGAAGCAGCAGAAAATATCTCTGCTGCTCAAGCAAGGGCACAACAAAAGG